>CALESS010000272.1 GCA_937907495.1 uncultured Anaerolineaceae bacterium | reverse complement strand
CAGGCGATCCCGGACATGGTTGGTGATCCGTTGTAAAGCTCCCTGGTCGGGCTCATCGGATGGCTGAAAGAGTTGAGCCAGGGTGAACTTTGCCAGCACTTCCCGCCAGACGTTCACCGCCAAATGAACCGGCAGAAGCTGCCAGTTGGATTGCACTTCCTTCGTGTCCGTCAGGTTAACAGCGTCAATGGGGCGGCCGATGACCGCTTTTTCCACAGAGGCCTGGCGGTAGCCAAATAATGTGCCGCCCTCACCTTCTCTGGCATCCAGGCGGAAGGTGACGGTGATGTTGGGGACGATTTCGTGGCTGTCGCGGGTGATCCCCTGGGTTTCCATCCGCCGTTCGTATCGTTCATCGAAATGCTCTTTGGTTTCCTTCAACAAACGGTTGATGATGTAAATCTCATCATCCGGGGGGCCCAGGCGGCTGGTTTGGATGTGTAAATCCATGGTACCACCCACGTACTCGTTAGCCCGGGTGAAAACCACCCCGGGGCCAACGGCCTGCGTGTAGCCGGTCGCTGTCCGCAGGTGGGCAGCACTGGCCGAATCTAACCAGATGAGGCCGGGGCCGTTGCGGTTGCTCTCATTTTTCCGTTCGCGCACCGTGCCGCTCTCGATAAACAAGGCTGGCCCGTGGGCGCCGGTCAGGTAATCAAAGATGCGGGCAACCATCAACTCACGGTCTTTTACTTTGCGCAGCGGAAGGATGAATTGGGCAAAGAAGAAGAGCCAAAATAGCACACCCCCGATACAGAGCAAAAGATCCCCGAGGATGGGGGGGATTTTTCTGACCGTGATTTCACCCCATAGAGCGAAAACAAAATAAACGATCACCAACCCCAACCCGCCGAGGAGAATCCGCAGGAAGGGTTTACTTTGCAATGGTTTCGTTTTTGGTGTTTTCATATACTCATGATTGTATAACAAATTTGTCAGAAAGTGCAAAAAGATGGCGGGTCAAGTATAATCCGGGGGATGGAAAATAAAGCGGGTTCGATCCTCAAGAAGATGCTCCCCGGCCTGGGGTTAGGGTTTGCGGCCCTGGTGGTGCTGATGTTCCTGGGGGATTTACAGGAGGTATGGCAGTCGCTGCGCTCGTTCAAGGGCTGGTTCTTTCCGCTGGCGCTGGTTTTCACCCTGTTTAATTATGGCTTGCGGTGGGTCAAATTTCATTTTTATCTGCGCCAGGTGGGGGTGGACTCCATCCCATGGCGGGTGAGTATGCTGCTGTTTGTGGCAGGTTTCCCGCTGGCGGTGACGCCGGGCAAGGCGGGGGAAGTGCTGAAAGCGGTGTGGATTCAAAAGCAAAGCGGCCTGCCGGTGGCGCGCGGGGTATCGGTGGTGCTGGCAGAACGCATCAGCGATGGGTTGGCGGTGCTGCTGCTCTCCACCCTGGGGATTCTCTCGTATCCACGGTATTGGCCGGCGTTCGCCGTGGTGCTGGTTGGCATCCTGGGGGTGATTGTGGTATCGCAGATCCGGCCGCTTGCCTTGTGGCTGCTGGGGCTTTTGACGCGTGTGCCCGGGATCAAACGGATTGCAAAAAACTTGCTGGAATTTTACGAGGGGAGTTATGAACTCTTCCGTCCCAAATCTACTTTGCTGGCGGTGGGGTTGGGGATGATCTCGTGGCTGGGGGAAGGGGTGGGTTTTTATCTGCTGCTGCTGGGCCTGGGGCTTACGCCTTCCCTGCAGCTCTTTTCGCTGGCAGTGTTCACACTTTCGTTTTCCACGGTGGTGGGGGCGGTTTCTGCGCTGCCGGGGGGCCTGGGTGCAGCAGAAGCATCCATTGCCGGCATGCTGACCTTGCTGGGTGGTTTGGACCCGGCGATGGCTGCTTCGGCAACCGTGATGGTGCGCCTGGCGACCTTATGGTTTGGGGTGGGGCTGGGGTTGTTGGTCTGGGCGTGGCGCCCGGAATTAATCGGGTTAAAGGAGAATCGTGAACCAGTGGTTGAGAGTTGATTTTCATTGTCACACAGAACATTCCGGCGACAGTCTGACACGCATTCCGGATTTATTGCGGGCTGGGCGGGCTGCCGGGTTGGATCGGATCGTTATCACGGATCACAATAGCCTGGATGGTGCGCGGCGGGCCTGCGAGCTGGCGCCGGATTTCTTCATCCCCGGGGAAGAGATCCTGACGGACCGCGGCGAATTGTTGGCGGCCTTTGTGAGCCAGCCCGTGCCGGGCGGCCTGCCCTGGCGGGAAGCCATTGCCCGTTTGCGGGAACAGGGGGCTTTTATCAGCGTTTCTCATCCCTTTGACTTTAACCGTCACGGTTGGCCGCTGGACCAGTTGGAAGAACTGGCGGCGGAGGTGGATGCGATCGAGGTGTTTAACGCCCGCTGCATTGCAAGGCGCATCAATCAGCAGGCACAAGCCTTTGCCCGGCGGAGAGGGCTGGCAGGAACCGCCGGTTCTGATGCGCATACACCCGGGGAGCTGGGAAGGGCCTGGCTGGAAGTACCGCCTTTTCAGAATGCAGCGGAACTGAAACAAGTGATCGGCCAGGGAAGAGTGGAAGGAAGGCTTTCCTCGTTTGGGGTGCATTTAGCATCCAGTTTTGCCAGTTGGGCAAAGCTGCTAGGGTTGAGAAAAACACCCAAACCTTGACGCCGGGAAGGCAAGGGATAAAATAGAAGGCACGGGGCGATGGCGGAATCGGCAGACGCAACGGACTTAAAATCCGTCGTTGGAGACAACGTGAGGGTTCGACCCCCTCTCGCCCCACAAAAAAGAGCGCCGGGTAGCGGCGCTCTTTGAATTTAAGGGGAGTGGATGATTCTGGCCAGATTGGTTTCGAAAGGCGGATAGACAATCCCCTTTTCGGTGATGATGGCGGTGATGAATTCCGCCGGGGTAACATCAAAGGCCGGGTTGAAAACGGGGGTTTCCGGGGGAGTTATGACAAGACCCTCGATGTGGGTGACCTCATCGGCCGGGCGCTCTTCAATGGGGATATCCGCGCCTGTGGGAATGGAAAGGTCCACGGTGCTGGTGGGGCCGACGATATAAAATGGGATGCCGTGTGCCCGGGCTGCCAGGGCTAAATTGAAGGTGCCGATTTTGTTGGCGGTATCTCCATTGGCGGCGATGCGATCACAGCCGACGGTCACCAGGTCCACCCGGCGGGTGCGCATGATATGTCCGGATGCGCCATCCACCACCAGGGCAAAGGGAATTCCAAGCTGTTGCAGCTCCCAGGCGGTGAGACGCGCGCCTTGCAGGCGGGGCCGGGTTTCATCCACATAGACGAAAACATCCCGGCCGGCTTCGTGGGCAGTGCGGATGACTCCCAGGGCGGTGCCGAAATCCACCGTGGCCAGGGCGCCGGTGTTGCAATGATGGTAAAACACAGCTTGTTGGGGAATGAGCGGCAGGGCGTTCTGGCCGATCTGGCGGTTGGTCTGGATATCTTCTTCGGCCATGCGCAGGGCGGCGGAGAGGATACATTCCGCCCATGCGGGGAGCGGGGCGGCAGCATGGGCAGCGGCGAGGCGGAGGATGTGTTCGATGGCCCAGCCCAGGTTGACCGCGGTGGGGCGAGCCTGGCGCAAGAGGTCTGCCGCAGTGGTAAGCTCTTGCAGGGGTTGCGTGCTGGATGTGGAGACAATTTGTCGGGCGGCCAACGCCAGTCCAAAGGCAGCCGCCACCCCGATAGCCGGTGCGCCGCGCACCGCCATGCTGCGGATGGCTTCCGCCACCTGCTCCACGCTGGTCAGATCGAGATAGCGGATTTCATGCGGCAGCAGGCGCTGATCCAGTAAATGCAGGCAACCGGCCTGCCAGGTCAGCGTGCGGTAGGTCATGCTTAACCCTGTGTGACCCAGCTAAGGCCTAGCACCCCCAGGGCAACACAAGAGACACACATCAAAACCAGCAGAATGATCAACACCCACAGCCATTTGCCCAGGGAAGTGGAGGCTTTCTTGATTTTGGCGGTCACCTCGGCAGGGGGCTCAAACCGGGCGTAGGAAGTCTGTTCACTGGTGGTGGGGATGGGCTGCGGAACGGGTGGGATCACCGCATCCGGCAGGGTGGGGGGAATGATTTCAGGGCGTTCCGATTCCAAGGGCGGGTCGTAATCTTTGGGTTTGCCGGCTCCGGCTCGCAGTTGGGGTGCGGACTCAGAGAGGTCTACATCAAAATCCCGGCCACAAAACGGGCAGGTTGTATGGCTGGTTTTACTATCCAGGGGCAGAGATGCACCGCAAGCGGGACAATGGGTTGAGAAATTCATTTTGATCTCCTATTGGGGCCGGGTTTGTTCTCCCAAACGCAGGCCGGTAGAGGTTTGATGTATCGCTGCTGACGACCGTTCCCCTGGCGGGTGATATGCCTGCCCGGTCAGGACAACTTATTCCGGGCGGAAGGCTTGCTGCACCAGGGATTCATCAAAGAAACCGGAGGACTTGCCGGTGGTGGCATACTGGTAAACGGCCGCGGTGTAGATGCCATTGAGGGTGGATTGAATTAATCCCAGGAACATGAGGGCCAAAACCATCAGGGCGATGGTCGTGATGATCGCCCAGGTGTATTGAACGTAAGCAATCACCAGCCAGAGCAGCGGAACAAACAGCAGGATCAGCAGGAAGAAGGCAAGGGTGAAAAATCCGCCGATGCCCAGGTTGCCGATGATTTGCTCACCCCAACTGCGGCGCAAGTGATGGACACTGCGCTTGATGGCTTCGATGGGGCCAACCCCTTCAATGGCTAACACAGGCACAACCAGGAAGGTGGCAACATTCCAGGCCAGCCCAAATATCGAAGAGATAAAGCGCCCCAGGTTGCCCTTGCGGGAGAGCGCCCGCAAAATGAGGCCGACGGTAGCGGCGATGGCAGAATAGCCCAGGATGGCACCCAATCGGCTGAAGGCGATGCGGAAACCATCCTTAAGTGTAGGGTCGCCGCCTTGTAAACGGATGGTGGCCGCGCCTACCAGGGCCGTGTTGAAGAAAAAGATGACCGTGTATTGCACCATGTAAAACAAAAAGAGGATGAGATAGCTGATGAAGCCCAGACTGGATTCCTCAAAAATGCCGGCGAAGAGAGAGGGAACCAGGAAGGTGAGGGTGACAAAAACAAGGCCGATGGAAGAGATGAGCGGGAAGATCATCAGTTCTTTATCGGCTTTAATGACCCGAAAACTGGCTTTGACCAATTCCCAGCTGGCTGCAAGTTTGTTCATAAAATATTCTCCTATTAAACGATACGCAGAATTTGGTAAAGGGTCGCGGACTATTCGTTATTGGCTTTCCGTTCGGGATCCCGGCCCTGGCGGCCTTTGCCCAGTTCTTGTGAGCGCTCGTAGGCAGCCCAGATGGCGCGGGAGATGGCGGTGCGGAAGCCGGCTTTTTCAAGATAATACAGCGCAGCGGCCGAAGTGCCGCCGGGAGAGGTGACCTGGTTGCGTAAAGCCGCAGGATGAAGCTCTTGTTGGGCGTAATATTCCACCGAACCGCGGAGGGTTTGCAAAACCAATTGCTCGGCAATGCGCCGCGGGAACCCCAGGTGAACGCCGGAGTCAATCAAGGCTTCCAGGAACATGAAGACGTAAGCCGGGCCAGTGCCGGAAATGGCGGTGGCCATATCCAGGTAGCTTTCTTCTTCGACCTGGATTTCCGGGCCGAGAGCCGAAAGGATCTGGTGAACCAGCAGCAATTGATCCTGGCTGACAGAGGAGGAACCGATCCACACGGTGATGCCCTGTCCGATCTGGGCGGGGGTGTTGGGCATCGCCCGCACGATGCCAGGGTGATCCAGGCCAGCGGAGAGCTGTTCAATGGTGGCTCCGGCGACGATGGAGAGAACCACAGCCGCCGGCGGGATTCTCCCGTGGAAACCGGCCAGTACTTTCTCCAGCTTTTGCGGCTTGACGGAAAGAATGACCACATCCGCCTCCGGGAGGGCGGAAAGGTTATCGGTGGTGGTTTGAATTTTGTAGCGGGCGGCAAGTTCATTGGCGCGCTCCAGCCGGGGGCCGCTGGCGGTGATGAAAGTAGAGGGCGTCACCTGGTTGCGCAGGAGTCCAGCAATAATGGCTTCGCCCATTGCCCCGGAACCGATCAGGCCGATATGTGGATTCGTGATCATAGCTTTTCTTTCCGACTTATACAGATTTCGTTCCGGCACTCCAGCGGGCGAAAATCGCCATCGAGACCAAGCGGCCTGCACTCTGCTCTTGCAGGGCGACTTCACCCGCCTGGATGGTTCCACCATGAGAGCGAAAAATTTCTTCCAGCGCATAGTGCAAAGTGAGGGAGGATGCTTTCACTGCATAGGCAGTGATGAGCAGAAAGAGGGGCCTTTGGCCGAGAAGCTGCGAGCAGGTTTGCAGGAGGTTGGGCAGGAGCTTGTAAAATTCCCAGACTTCACCTTTGGGACCGCGGCCAAATTTTGGCGGGTCGAGGATGATGCCATCATAGGTTGAACCCCGCCGCACCTCGCGTTGCACGAATTTAAGGGCGTCATCCACAATCCAGCGGATGGAAGTGTCTGGAATTTTGCCAAGCTGCTGGTTTTCCCGCGCCCAGGAGACGACCTTGCGCGAGGCATCCAGGTGGGTGACGCGGGCGCCAGCCGCGGCGGCAGCCAGGCTGGCGAGCCCGGTATAGCCAAACAGGTTCAGTACGCTCACCGGGCGCTTGAGCGGGCGAATTTGCTCCCCCAACCAATCCCATTGGCAGGCTTGTTCGGGGAATAAACCCACATGGCGGGAAGCGGAAAGGGAAGCCCAAAAGCGCAGGTCTTTGTATTGCATTTGCCAGCGCTCTGGGATGGGCGCCAGCAATTGCCAGTGACCGCCATTTTCCTCCGGGCTGGGGAGAAAACGAGCCCCGGCAGCTTTCCATTCTTTGTCGGGCAGGGCCGGCGCCCATATGGCTTCCGGTTCGGGGCGGATGAAGCGGTAAGCACCGTAGCGCTCCAGCTTCTGCCCGCCCCCGGAATCGAGCAGCTCATAATCCTTCCAATTTGGAGAGGTTAGGACCTGGATCGTGGGTATTGTGGAATAGGTGGCCATATTTTGAAAAGTATACCAGTTTTCATTAAAGAGACAGCTTTTTTGAATTCTGGATTTGGAGGATGGTAAGGGTTGGAATGAAAAAACAGGCCGATTTTCGAGTAGAATGGTTCGCAATGATGGATATACCAGAAAATACAACCAGGTATCAGCAGCGGGAGAATGCCATGCCAGTCAACTTTGATGAAATCATTGATCGCAGAAGCACAGAAAGTATCAAATGGAACGCATTTGAGGCGGATGTTTTACCGATGTGGGTGGCGGATATGGATTTTAAAGCGCCAGATGTGGTCGTTCAGGCTTTACAAGAGCGGGTGCAGCACGGCGTTTTCGGTTATGCCCGCCAGGCGAAGGATTTGAAGTCTGCCATTTGCGGGCATTTGATGCGGCAATTCGGCTGGCAGGTGACAGAGGAAGCGGTGGTATTTCTTCCGGGTGTAGTGACGGGCTTTAACCTGGCTTGCCACGCCTTTGCCCGCCCGCAAGGGGAAGTGCTGATGCAGACGCCAGTCTATTTCCCATTTTTTAATGCTCCCGGATACGCCGGGATGAAGCGGGTGGATTCTTCGTTGGTGATGAACGCAGATCAGCGCTATGAAATTGATTTCGATGCCTTTGAGCAATCCATCACCTCGCAAACGGCCCTGTTTCTGCTCTGCAATCCACACAACCCGGTGGGGCGGGTCTTTACCCGGGAGGAGTTGGTGAAGATGGCAGAAATCTGCCTTAAACATGGGGTACCGATCTGCTCCGATGAGATTCATTGTGACCTGGTATTTCGGGGGTACCAGCACCAGCCGATCGCTGCCCTGGATGTTGAGGTCGCCCAGCGGACAATTACGTTAATTGCCCCATCCAAGACGTTCAACATTGCCGGGTTGGAATGTTCAGCGGCCATCATTCCCAATGCCGACCTTCGGCAGCAATACCAGGCAGCCCGCCAGGGGTTGGCGGGTGGTGTCAACCTGTTAGGCCTGACGGCGGGGCTGGCAGCCTATCGAGAGGGCCAGGCATGGCTGGACGAGTTGATGATCTACCTCGAGAGAAACCGTGATTTTCTATCTGCTTTCCTGCAGGACAGGATGCCGGGAGTGAAGATGTCCCCGGTGGAGGGAACGTACCTGGCCTGGCTGGACTGCCGGGAGGCAGGACTGGGCGAAAAACCGGCAGAATACTTTCTGGAGAAGGCCCGGGTGGGCTTAAACGAGGGTGAATCTTTTGGAAAAGAAGGGAAAGGTTTTGTGCGATTGAATTTTGGCTGCCCGCGCGAGCTTTTGGAAGAAGGATTGACTCGCCTGGCAAACAGCCTGGAAGGCAGGGCATTTGGATCTTAATTTCAACCCGGGCCGTCCACCGCGGCGCATCAGCC
>CALESS010000271.1 GCA_937907495.1 uncultured Anaerolineaceae bacterium | reverse complement strand
GCTTCCTGGGGATAAATGTGGTCACGTATGAATTTGATGAACAACGCGACCGAACCTGGTTGGCTCAAAATGCAGAGACCATGCGCCAGGATACAGAGGATCTGTGGCAAGCGCGCAAGGACTTGCCCTTTACTCCCGAACAGTTTGCGCGCATCAAGGCCCAGTACCAGGCCCGCCAGCAAGGCGTCAAGTGGGAGAACTTCGAACGGCTATGGCAGGGCGCGCCTTCCCTTGGAGGTGAGAAAATCCGGGCACAGGTGGGGTTGGATAACCGGCCCGTGGTGCTTTTGGCAACCAACGTCCTGGGCGATTCGGTGACCCTCGGCCGCCAGGTTTTCAGTCAATCCATGAGCGAGTGGATCCAGCAAACGGTGCTTTACTTCGCCGGGCGGCCGGATGTTCAGCTCGTGGTACGCGTTCACCCCGGCGAGCAATTGACTTACGGCCCCTCGATGGTGGATGTGATCCAGGAGGTGCTGCCGGAAGTGCCGGAGAATATCCACGTCATCGGGCCGCGGGAAAAAGTCAACTCTTACGACCTGGTGGAAATCGCGGCCATCGGGCTGGCCTACACCACTACCATCGGCATGGAAATGGCCCTCAACGGCCTGCCGGTGATTGTGGCCGGACAGGTGCATTATCGCAAGCGCGGCTTTACCTATGATCCGGCCTCGTGGGCGGAATATTTCCAGATGCTGGGCAAAATCTTGCAGGATCCCACCGCCCACCGCCTGACGCGTTCGCAGGTGGAGCGCGCCTGGATGTATGCCTACCGCTTCTTCTTTGAGTTTCCCCGCCCCTACCCCTGGCATTTTATCCGCTTATGGGAAGATTATGATGCTCAACCGATGGATCAGATTCTTAACCCGGAAGGTCGCGCCCGGTATGAGTCCACCTTCCGCTTCCTGGGGGGTGAAACCCTGGATTGGGCAAATATTAAATAGAAAGGAATACTCGTGAGCCAGATAGATTCCAAACGTGAAGTACAACAATTCTATGATGAAATTGGCTGGCAGATTGTGGATGGCGAGCGATATCAGAATGCCCGCTTTGAAGATTTGCGCCATGTTTCACGCGAGTATATTCGCCGCTGCCACTTGCGAGTCGGCCGCCCGCTAAAACGTAGCGGCCGTTACCTGCTGGATGCCGGCTCCGGGCCGGTTCAATACCCGGAATACCTCACCTATTCCGAAAACTATGAAAAGCGGGTATGCCTGGACATTTCCATTGTGGCTTTAGAGGAAGCCCGCAAGCGCCTGGGAGAAAAAAGTTTTTACGTCGTAGGGGATATCGTTCATTTGCCCTTTGCGGCAGATGTTTTCGATGGCCTGGTCTCACTGCACACCCTGCACCATGTTCCCGCACAGGATCAATTGCAGGCCTATGCGGAATTTTACAGGGTGCTGGCGCCTGCCAGCAGCGCTGTGGTGGTAAATGGCTGGCAGATGGCCCCGCTGATGATCCGCTGGGCGCCGATTGTGCACTTTGCAGAACGAGTGGCAGGATTTCTCCGCCGGTTCCGCCGCCAGGAAATTGAATTGAAGCCCAATCCACAAGTGCGGGTTGGCAAGAAGAATGTAAAGACCACTCCCACCGGGACCTTTGTCCGCAAGATTGATGCCGCCTGGCTGCGGGAGAATCTGCCCGCCTTCATGAATCTGAAAATTCGGGTCTGGCGGGCGGTGAATGTGCGCTGGATGCGGGCTTTGATTCATCCCGGCCTGGGCGGCAAGCTGTGGCTGCGCCTGCTCTTCTGGCTGGAAGAACGCCGGCCTGAATATTATGGCGAAAACGGCCAGTATCCGCTGGTCATAATCAGCAAGGATTAGGCGATATGGCGCGCATCCTGATTACCGGGGCCAGCGGTCTGCTGGGCTTAAACCTGGCCTTGCAGGCCAGTTCGCAGCACCAGGTGGTGGGCGTCGTAAATCGAAATCTACTGGTGAATGTTCCCTTTGAACAGATGACGGCTGATCTGGGTTCACCGGATGAAGTGCAACGAGTGCTGGCCTTTGCCCGCCCGGATTGGATCATCCATTGCGCGGCCATGGCCAACCTGGAGGAGTGCGAGAAGAACCCCAAACAGGCAGCCCGCATCAACGCCTGGCTGCCGGGCATGCTGGCCGAACAGGCGGACTGGCTGGGGGCGCGCTTCCTGCACATCTCCACAGATGCTGTCTTTGATGGGGAGAGAGGGGATTACCGTGAAGAAGATGCACCCAATCCCTTGAGCGTTTATGCCCGCACCAAACTGGAGGGTGAACAGGCGGTTATGGCGGCCAATCCCCAGGCATTGCTGGCGCGGGTGAATTTTTATGGCTGGAGTTTGAGCGGGCGCCGCAGCCTGGCAGAATTTTTCTTCAATGCGCTTTCCAGGGGGCAAGGGGTGCGCGGATTCACGGATATCTTCTTCTGCCCGTTATTGGTGAACCAACTGGCCGATTTGCTGCTGGAAATGTTAGATGGTGGTGGAAGCGGGTTGTATCATACCGTCAGCTCTGAGGCTATCAGCAAATATGCCTTTGGCGTGGCGATTGCCCGCCGCTTTGGCCTTGACACGGATCTCATCACGCCTGCATCCTGGAAGGATGGTGGGCTGTCTGCCCGTCGCTCCCCGAATTTGACCCTCAACAGCGAAAAACTGGCTGCACACCTTGGCCATCCCATGCCCGGGATTGAACCGGGCATCCAGCACTTCCATGAGCTTTATCTGGCGGGCTATCCAGAGCGCATCCGTGAATTTGGGGTGGCTGTATGAAGTGGTGGCTGCGCATTCCTTATCCCTGGCGGCTGGGCTTTGGCCTATGGCTTGGGATGCGCCTCCTGCTCTGGGGCTTGAGCGCCTTTCTGTTTTACAGTGGCGTCATGCCGCTGGCTTCACCCTTTCCGGAAGCCCCGGCAGCGTTGAATCACGGTTTGGGAGGGGCCTTGTTTGGCACCTGGCTGCGCTGGGATGGCGGCTTCTATTACCTGATTCTGACCCAGGGTTACACAGCCACCCCCACCATCAGTGCATTTTGGCCCCTTTTTCCCCTGTTGGCGAAACTCCCAGTCCTGCTGGGGGTGCATCCATTGATTTCGCTGATCCTGGTCAGTAACCTGGGATTTCTGGCAGCCGTGATTATCTTTATAGAAGAAGTACAGGAACTCTTTGGGGCGCAATTTATGATTCCAGCCGGACTGGCGCTGATCACCTTCCCCGGTTCTTTCTTCTTCTATGCTCCCTTTCCCATGTCGCTGGCGCTGCTGCTGGTGCTGCTCAGCTTTCGTTTTGCCCGCCAGCAGAAGTGGTTCTGGGCATCTCTGGCCGGGTTGTTATCCGGCTTAACCCATTCCACTGTGCTTCCATTGAGCATTATCCTCTTGATCCATGTCCTCACAGGCTGGAGAAACCATACATCGAAATGGAAATGGCTCCCGCTCCTCACACCTGCCATGCCCTTCGCAGGGGTGGCCCTTTTTGTTGCCTGGCGGATGAATCGGGGCTTCCCACCCCTGGCGGAAATGCTCGGTTCCTCATGGGGGAGCTCCTTGTTCAACCCGCTGGCAGCCCTAAGCCAACTGGCGATTTCCATCGGCATGGGTAACTTTATGTCCATCTTGAAGGTGGTGATTATCGGGATCGGCCTGGCAGCAATTTTCTGGCTTTTCCGGCGCAAGCAAATTGCTCTGAGTATTTACCAGGCCGGGTTGTTAATCTACCTGGTCTCCTTTACTGTGCCAAATCATCCGCTGGGCAGCTTCATCCGATATTTTCTGCTCAGCTTCCCGGTTTTCATGGCGCTCGGCGTCTGGCTTCAATCCAAGCGCTGGCTGGGTACGCTTTCCTTCTCCTTCCTGGCGGCAGTGAACCTGCTTTTGTGCAGCTTCTACCTGGCCTGGATTTTCGTAGCATAGATGTGTAAATCATGAGTGATCTACAGGCAACTCCTCTTCGCAAACACTGGTGGCAGCGCATCCCGGCGGCCTGGCGGCTGGCGTTCATCTTCTGGCTGGGGATGCGCCTGTTGCTTTGGGTGTTAGGCGCACTGCTTTTTACCAGCGGTTTGCTGACAGTGGGTGCCCCGCTGACGTACGGGGTGGAAACGCTGACTCGCGGCTGGCAGGGAGCGCTGTTTGGCGTCTGGACTCACTGGGATGCGATTTATTACGACGCGATTGTCTCGGGAGGTTACCACGCCCTGCCACAATTGAGCGCCTTTTTTCCGCTTTATCCGCTGCTGGCGAAACCCTTCACCTGGCTGGGCATTCATCCAGCAATTGCCCTGACGCTGGTGAGCAACCTGTCTTTCCTGTTCGCGCTGGGTCTCTTTCTGGAAGAGGTAGAACGCTTGCTGGGACGGGATTATTGGGTGCCGGCTGGCCTGGCAATCCTTTTTTTTCCGACCTCCTTCTATTTCTATGCACCTTATCCGCATTCGCTGGCTTTATTCTTCGTATTGCTAGCCTGGAAGCTTGCCCGCCAGGAGAAATGGCTGGCCTGCGCCGGCGTGGGGCTGTTATTGGGGCTTACCCATTCCTCTGTCATCCCGGTGGTGATTGTGCTGTTGGTGATGGTCATCCGCTGGCTGGCACACTCCCCCGGGCGGTTACACTGGGCGGCCATGGCGGTGCCGTTTATGCCCCTGGCCGGGGTGGCTATGTTCCTGTCCTGGCGGATTTGGGCGGGGTTCTCCAATTTTGGCGCGTTGCAATACCGCTACTGGCAAACAGAGTTTCTAGGCCCGCTGAAGGTAATCTCGCAGCTGATTTACCAATTGTTTCACGGCCGAACGCTGGCCATATTTGCCGTAATTCTTCTCTGCATCGCCCTGCTCGCCCTTGCCTGGTGCCTGCGGAAGAAACTTTATTTGCAGGCGATTTACCTGGGCAGCTTGCTGCTTTTTCTGATTTCATTTACCATGCCAAATGTCCCGCTGGGCAGCTTCAACCGCCTGGTCCTGATCGGCTTTCCGATCTATCTGGCAATGGCAGCCTGGATGAAATCCAGCCGCTGGGCTTACCGATTGATCCTGGTCGGTTCGGGTGTACTTTATTTCATCATGGGCTTTGCTTACCTATCCTGGTTATGGGTAGCCTGAACAACATTTGATTTTTGTCAACGAAGGAGAAAAGGATGGACATTCAAATCGGCAGACACACCCTCGGGGAAACGCACCCGGTCTACTTCATCGCCGATATTGCCGCCAACCACGATGGCGACCTGGAGCGGGCAAAACATCTCATCCGCCTGGCTGCGGAAGCCGGAGCGGATGCCGCCAAGTTCCAGAATTTCCGGGCGCCCAAAATCGTCTCGGATTACGGCTTTCGCACCATGACAGGGCAGATGTCGCACCAGGCCAAATGGACGAAATCAGTCAGCGAAGTGTACGCCGGGGCTTCCATCCCCTTTGAATGGACACCGGAATTAAAGGCGGCCTGCGATGCAGCCGGGATTGAGTACTTCTCCGCCCCGTATGATTTTGACGCCATTGATATGCTCGATCCGTATGTCCCGGCTTATAAGGTCGGTTCCGGTGATATTGACTGGCTCGAATCGTTGGAACGCATGGCTCGGAAAAACAAACCCGTGCTGCTGGCTACCGGTGCAGCCACCATTGGCGATGTGCAGCGGGCGGTCAATACCATTCGGGCCCTCAACCCGCAACTGGTGCTGATGCAGTGCAATACCAACTACACGGGCAGCCTGGAAAACTTCAAATACATCAATCTGCGGGTGTTGAACACCTACCGCAGCATGTACCCGGAGCTGATCCTGGGTCTTTCCGACCATACCCCCGGTCATGCCACCGTGCTGGGTGCGGTGGCCCTGGGGGCGCGGGTAATTGAAAAACACTTCACCGATGACAGAAATCGTCCCGGCCCGGATCATCCCTTCTCGATGGACCCTGCCGGCTGGGCAGAAATGGTGACCACCACCCGCCAGTTGGAAAACGCCCTTGGATCGGGGGAGAAGTTTGTCACCGGCAACGAATCCGACACCGCCGTGATTCAACGCCGCTGCTTGCGGGCGGCGCGGGATATTTCGGCTGGCGAGAAGCTGACCCGCGAAATGCTGGATGTGCTGCGTCCGGCTACCCCCGGCGCCATTAAACCTGCCGATGTGCAGGCTGTCATCGGCTTGCGTGCCCTGCAAGACATTCCGGCGGGCAAAGAGCTGCGCTGGGCCATGCTGGGAGAATAGTGAAAATCATCTATTTCGGGCGGGATTACACGCCGCACGACCACCGGTTTCTGACGGCGCTGGCGGAGAGCGATCACCAGGCGTTTTATTTACGCCTGGAGCGCTCCGGTCGGCAATTGGAAAGCCGGCCCATTCCCGCCGCCGTGGAGCAGATCCGCTGGCGGGGCGGGCTGGAGCCAGTTCAGTTAAAGGATGGACCAGCCTTGTGGTGGGATCTCAAGCGGGTGATCCGCCAGATTCAGCCGGATGTAATCCATGCCGGGCCGATCCAGAGCTGTGCCCTGCTGACTGCCCTGGCGGGTTTTCAGCCGCTGGTTAGCATGTCCTGGGGCTCCGACCTGATGCGGGATGCAGAAAAATCCACCCGCATGAGGCGGGCTACCCGCCTGGCGTTGCGCCGCAGCCGCCTATTGCTGGCAGATTGCCAGGCTGTGCAACACAAGGCTGAAGCGTTTGGTTTCCCGGAGGAGCGCACCGTTATTTTCCCCTGGGGGGTGGATCTGGATCACTTCCAGCCCTCCCCGGCGGACGAGTGGCGGGAACGCCGGGGTTGGCAGGATGCCTTTGTCCTGATTTCTGTTCGCTCGTGGGAACCGCTCTACGGGGTGGATGTGCTGGCGCGGGCTTTTGTCCAGGCTGCCCGCCAGATCTCCGAGTTGCGCCTGATTTTGCTGGGCAACGGCTCACAAGCGCCGCTCATTCGTCAAATTTTGGAACAGGGCGGCGTAAGCGGGCAGGTATTTTTCGGCGGCCAGGTGGGCCAGGCTGACCTGCCACCTTATTACAATGCAGCCGATCTGTACATCAGCACTTCCCATTCAGATGGTTCTTCCGTCTCCCTGCTGGAGGCCCTGGCTTGCGCCAAACCTGCTCTGATCTCCGACATCCCCGCCAACCGGGAGTGGGTCACCCCGGGTCAGCAGGGCTGGTGGTTCACGGATGGCAGCGTGGAAGCGTTGACGGCTGGCATCTTGCAGGCTTATGAGCAGCGGAACCAATTACCGTCCATGGGCGCTGCTGCCCGCCGGGTGGCCGAACAGCGGGCGGATTGGAACCAGAACCGCCAGATTTTATTACAGACTTATGAGCGGGCCCGAGGATAATCCATGCCAAACCTGACCATTTTTTCTGCTCCCAAGCCTTTTACCAACCCGCACATTGCCATCATTCAGCGCAATGCCATCCGCTCCTGGTTGGAGTTAGGCCCGCAGGTGGAGGTGATCCTGGTGGGGGAGGAGGAGGGCCTGGCACAGACTGCGGCAGAGCTGGGCGTGCAACACCAGCCCATGGTACGCCGTAATGCACAGGGCACTCCGCTGGTCAGTTCCATTTTTGAGCTGGCCCGCCAGCACAGCCGCAGCCGGACGCTGGCGTATGTGAATGCGGATATTATTTTGCTGCCGGATTTTCTATCTGTGATCGAGGGCGTAGAGCGGGCGGTCAAAAATTTCCTGATCGTCGGACAGCGTTGGGATTTGGATGTGCGCCAACCTTTGGATTTCTCCCGCGGATGGCAGGAGCGCTTGCAACAGGACCTGCAACAGCGCGGACGGCGCCATGCCGCCACGGGCAGCGATTATTTTATCTTCCCCCGCACCTGCTTTACGGATATGCCAGATTTTGCCATTGGCCGTGCAGGGTGGGATAACTGGATGATCTACGCTGCCCGGCGCAATGGCTGGGCCTGTGTGGATGCCAGCCAGGAGATCCAGATCGTGCATCAAGATCACGATTACAGCCACCTGCCCGGCAGCCAGCCGCATTATAAGCTCCCCGAGACCTTCG
>CALESS010000270.1 GCA_937907495.1 uncultured Anaerolineaceae bacterium | reverse complement strand
AGCAAGCAATTGCTGCCGGTGTATGATAAACCCATGATCTACTATCCTCTTTCCATGTTGATGCTGGCGGGGATGCGTGAAATCCTGATCATCAGCACACCCGAAGACCTGCCCATCTTCCGCCGCTTGTTGGGCAGCGGCGAGCAGTGGGGCTTGCGCTTTGATTATGCCGAGCAGGCCGAACCACGCGGCCTGGCAGAAGACTTCATCATCGGGCGGGAGTTTCTAGGGGGCGGCCCCGGCTGCCTGATTTTGGGCGATAACATTTTCTATGGCACCGGGCTGCCCTCCACCTTGCGGATGGCTGCCAGTCTGCAAGAGGGTGCGGTGGTTTTCGCCTACCCAGTTAAAGACCCGGAGCGTTACGGGGTGGTGGAGTTTGACGCCAACCTCAAGGCCATCAGCATCGAGGAAAAACCCAAAACTCCGCGTTCCAATTATGCGGTGCCGGGCATTTATTTCTATGATGCCCGGGTGAGCGAAATTGCCGCCGCTTTGCAACCTTCCAGGCGGGGCGAGCTGGAAATCACCGACCTCAACCGCATCTACCTGGAGCGGGGCGAATTGCGGGTGCAGATCCTGGGGAGGGGGGTGGCCTGGCTGGATGCCGGCACCCACGAATCGCTGCTGCAGGCGGCCACTTTTGTGCAGACAGTGGAAGACCGCCAGGGTTTGATGATCTCCTGCCCGGAGGAAATTGCCTACCGCATGGGGTTCATTGACCGCCAGCAGTTACAGCGCCTGGGCGAGAACATGGCCAGCAACAACTACGGCGCGTATCTGCTGCGCCTGGCCGGGGGAGAGATGGGGTAACGGAGATGGCTGACCCTGTTGATCCACAAAACGTGTTTGATGCGTATTACTACCAACATGGCTGTGGCGCGCCCTATATCCGCAATGAAGCCTGGCTGGCATTTTTCCAGGGAATTGCAGACCGGCTCATCGAAGACATTCAGCCCAAAACAGTGCTAGACGCTGGATGCGCCCTTGGATTCCTGGTGGAGGGGTTTCGCAACCGTGGGATAGAAGCCTGGGGGGTGGATATCTCAGAATATGCGATTGCCTCGGTGCATGAATCAATTCGAGAATTCTGCTCAGTCGGGTCGGTGACCGAGCCATTTGCACGGAAATTTGATTTAATTGTGACCATTGAAGTTGCAGAGCATTTGCAGCCCGTGCTCAGCAATCAAATGATCGCCAACCTGTGTGCCCATACGGATGATATCATCTTCACCTCCACCCCGTTTGATTATAAGGAAACCACCCATTTTAACGTGCAGCCCCCGGAAGTCTGGTCTCGTGAATTTGCCAGGCACGGCTTTTTTCGGGATGTGGATTACGACGCCAGCTTTATCACCGCCTGGGCGGTGCGTTACTGCCGGCGGGACCTGCCGGTGCATCAATTGATTTATGATTATGAACGGCGTTTCTGGCTTTTGCAAAAAGAAAATACTGACCTGCGCCAGCTTTCCATCGAACTGCGCAATCAAACCCGCCAGATGGAGACACAGATACAGGATTTGAACGGCCGATTGCAGGCCGCGGCCCAAACCTACGAGCAAGCTTGCCAGACCATGCAAAACCAACACGCACAGGAAATGGCAGAACTAGCGGATGTTGTGCATTCGTTGCAGGCCGAAATTCAGTCTTTAACGGAGTCCCTGGCTCAAAGCCAGGCGGAGAGCGAGAATTTGCGCAACGAGATTCAACAGGCCCAGGTTGATAAGACTCACATGACAGGAGAATTGGCAGACCTGGGCCGTCAGTTGGCGGAACAACAGCGGCAGGCCGAAGAGCTGGCCCAGCGTTGGCAAGCCCTCGAGCAGACCCGGACATGGAAAGTATTAACGGCACTTTATCGTTTACGCAAACCAGGCAAGCAGGGCTAGAAAGGATATCCTGTGCGAATTCTTCTTTTTGGCAAGAATGGCCAACTGGGCTGGGAATTGAACCGAACGCTGCCCACCCTGGGTGAGCTGGTCGTGGTGGATTACCCGGATGTGGATTTTAACCAACCCCAAACCTTGCCGGAGATTGTGCGCACTGCCCGCCCGGATGTGATCATTAATGCGGTGGCTTATACCAATGTGGACAAGGCCGAAAGCGAGCCCGAGATTGCCCGCCGGGTGAACGCGGATTCGGTGGGAGAAATCGCCAGAACGGCGCGAGAACTCGGCAGCCTGCTAGTGCATATTTCCACCGATTACGTTTTCGATGGCACCAAGGGCAGCCCGTATGTGGAGACGGACCTGCCCAACCCGCTGGGGGTGTATGCCGGCAGCAAACTGGCCGCTGAACAGGCCATCCAACAGGCGGGGTGCGCTCAAATAATTCTGCGCACCGCCTGGCTCTTCAGCCGCCGAGGCGATAACTTCCTGCTCAAGGTGCTCAAATGGGCACGAAGCTATCCCGTCTTGCGCCTCGCCAACGATCAGATTGGCAACCCGACGGCGGCTCACCTGCTGGGCAGGGCCATCACCGATCTGCTGACACAGCCCCCGCAAACCCTGGCCGAGGCCGGCGGAATCTACCACCTGGCCGGGCAAGGTTATGCCAGCCGCTATGAACTGGGCCTGGAAATCCTGCGCCAGGACCCGCATCCGGAAGAGCAGACCGTGCAAAGCACCCTGCCGGCTGCTGCAGCAGATTTTCCCGCCCGTGCGCCGCGCCCCCTGAACACAGCCCTGGATTGTGAGAAAATTCAAAGCGTCTTTGGGCTGGAGCTGCCCCCCTGGGTAGAGGGCGTGCGCCAGACGTTGCTGCCCGAATGAGCCATAGATCATTTTTTGCGCTATAATGCAGAGGATTAACCGCCGAAAACCATGGCCGAACGTAATATAGTGAGTGTTTTTGATAGCCGCGTGCACGATTCTTACCCGCGCTACGTGGCAAAAATCTTCAGCGAAATGTGGACCTACCGTTTCGCCCTGAAGAATTTTGTGGTTAATAATCTGCGCACTCGCTATCGCCGCTCCGTCCTCGGGTTCTTGTGGAGCCTGCTGAATCCCTTGTTTTTCATGATCATTCTGGCGGTGGTGTTTTCCACCATCTTCAAGCAGAATATTCGCACCTATTCCATCTATATATTCAGCGGCATGATTCCCTGGCTGTACATCAATGCCTCCATCACCATGGGCTGCCAGACCCTGATCAATGCCGAGGGCTTTCTCAAAAAGGTGTATATTCCCAAGCTGCTCTTTCCGGTAGTTTCCGTCACCACCGAAACGGTCAATTTTTTCCTCAGCATCGTCAGCCTGTACTTGCTTGGAATATTTGTCGGCTTCCCCATTAAGATCACCATCCTTTACCTGCCGTTGGTGATTTTCATCACGTTTTTATTCAACCTGGGCTGGGTATTAATCCTCAGCGTCACCACCATCTTCTTTCGGGATATGACCCACCTGGTAGCGATTGTTTTCCAGGCGTTATTTTACCTGGCTCCAATTATCTATCCGCTGGAAAGTATTCCAGAGCAATACCGCTCGCTGTTTCTCTTCAATCCTTTTTATTATTTCATCATTCTCTTCCGTAAGGTTATTTATGGCGAACCCGCCCTGGTCTGGTTGGATTGGGTGGCGCCCATTGGCCTGATGCTGGTGGTGCTGTCGGTTGGTTTATATATTCTCAAGCGGCTGGACCGCACGATTGTGTATCGCTTATGAACCCGCAAATCAAGATTCACGATTGCTCCCTGGTATTTCATTTATACAGCGACCCGACGCCCACATTAAAAGAGACGGTGGTTAACCTGCTGCTGCGGCGCAAACGGGTCAATGAGCAGCGCGAATTTTATGCCTTGCAGGATATCAACCTGGATTTCCAGGGAGGTGACCGGGTGGGGATCATTGGCTTAAACGGAGCCGGAAAATCCACCCTGCTAAAGATGATTGTGGGTATTTATCCGCCACACAGTGGGCGAGTGGAGGTCCATGGCAGGGTCACCCCGATGATCGAAATAGGCACCGGCTTTGATGTGGAGTTAAGCGGGCGTGAAAACATCTATCTTAATGGCGCCATCCTGGGCTACTCCCCGCACGAAATGCAACAGCGCGAGCAGGAGATCATTGAATTTTCCGAGCTGGCGGATTTCATCAACATGCCGGTCAAGTATTACTCCACAGGCATGTACGGGCGCCTGGCATTTTCCATTGCCACCATGACGGAACCCGAAATCTTGCTGGTGGATGAAATTTTCTCCGCCGGCGATGCCCACTTCGTCAAGAAAGGCACCGACCGTATGCTGCACCTCTTCCGCAGTTCACAGGTGGTGGTTTTTGTCTCCCACAATCTCGATCAAGTCCGCCAGTTGTGCAATAAGGTTGTGGTCTTGCACCGTGGGCGGGTGGTCAATCATGGTGAGCCGGATGAGATGCTGAAATTCTACGAAAGTGAGATCGTCAATTCGATCTAAAAAAGAGCATGGATCCCATTCAACTTTTTGTGCCCACCTTCCGCATTGATGAAACTCTCGAGCAAATCCGCGAGTGCCTGGAAAAAGGCTGGACTGGCCTGGGATTTAAGACTGTGGAGTTTGAAGATGCCTGGAAACAGTACACAGGTTTGCCACATGCCCACTATCTCAATTCGGCTACTGCCGGGCTGCACCTGGCTGTGCGCCTGTTGAAGGAAAAGTACACCTGGCAGGCCGGGGACGAAATCATCACAACCCCGCTGACTTTTGTCTCCACCAACCATGCCATTCTCTATGAAAACCTGACCCCCGTCTTTGCCGATGTGGATGATTATCTGTGCCTCGACCCGGTCTCTATTCGCCAGCGCATCACACCCCGCACCCGGGCGGTGATGTTCGTCGGTTTGGGAGGCAACACCGGCCGCCTGGCCGAGGTGAGCCGCCTGTGCCGTGAAAATGACCTGCGCCTGATTCTGGATGCTTCACACATGTCTGGTACGCATTGGACCGATGGCCGGCACGTGGGCGGCGAAGCGGATATCTCCATCTTCAGCTTCCAGGCCGTGAAGAACCTGCCTACCGCCGATTCCGGAATGATCTGCTGCCAGGATGCTGAAATGGATGCGGATGCGCGCAAATGGGCCTGGCTGGGGATTAACAAAGATACCTATTCGCGCACTCTTTCCCAGGGTACTTACAAATGGATGTACGATGTGGAG
>CALESS010000269.1 GCA_937907495.1 uncultured Anaerolineaceae bacterium | reverse complement strand
TGCAAAAGCCATACGCCGCAGTAATCATGCAGATGAAGATCAGCACCAGCCCGCCCCGGCTGACCATATCAAATTGCCAGACAAAAAACAGGGGGATGAAGGCGTAGGTCATGTAGTCAATGATGTCATCCAGCTTGCGGCCATCAAAAGAAGGCGCCCAGATTTTCACCTTCCAGGCGCGGGCCAGCGTGCCATCCGTGGCGTCAATCACCATGGCAATCGCCAAAGCAATGAAAGCCGCTTGGGCGTTGTGATTCATCACCGCCCCAAAGGCGAAAAAAGCACAGATCAGCCCCAGGCTGGTATAGAGATGCACCGACCAGGCTCGAATGACAAATAACCAGTTGCGGCGGGAGGATTCGATGAGCGCTTCAGGGTTCATCAATGAATGGTCCTTTTTCCTTTCAAGAAATTCGGCACCGCGGGAGTATTGGAACTATTGTAGATGATTTTCAGTGGAAAAGATAGGTAAAATCAGGGGCCGCTATCCTGGATGATGGGGATCACCACCGTATATACCCCCTGGAAAACCTGGTGGCTATCCTGCGGATCAGCGGCTGAATTCTCCCCGCCCATCAGATGCAGGAGGTTTTCTTCCACCACTGCCACCGCAGCCAGGTAGGCCGCCCCCGCCAGGGGTGCAGATTCACTCTCGATCCAAACGTTGTTTTGCGGCAGGTATTTTAAGATATCCAGTTGAACCTCTGAATCTTCCCCCAGCCCACCCAGGGCGTAGATCTGCCCGGTCAGGGGAACCAATCCGAAGGCATAGCGCGCCTTGGGCAGGGGATGTTTCTCCTCCCAGGCGGGTTCGCCGCTCATCTCACGTTCCGGGTAGTAAGCCTCCACCCGCTCCAGGGCGCCCTCCTTGCCCAGGCCGCCTGCCAGCAGGATCTTGCCGCCCATGGAAACTGCCGCCGCATACTGGCGAGCCTGGCTGAGCGGGGAACGCTCCAGCCAGGTATCCGCGAGCGGGTCGTAAACGAAAACCTTATCGGAAATTTCCCGCCCATTCCAACCGCCGAACAGATACAGGCGGCCTTCATGCGCCGCCAGGGCATAACCGCTGAGCGGAATGGGCAGCGGTGTACGGCTTTCCCAACGGTCATCGCGCGGGTCGTACACTTCCAGCACCGCGCTCGGCATTCCACTGGCGATGATCCCGCCGGGCACGTAGATTTTTTCACCGAGTGTAGCCGCCTGGATTTCTTCCACCGCCACAGGTTTATCCGCCAGCGTTTGCCAGCGATCCGTCTGGGAATCATACTTCAGGGTTTCGGCGCTCACACCAGCCACAGTACGCCCACCCACCAGGTAAACCGATCCATCATACACGGCGGCAGCCGCCCGGCTGCGCGGCGTGGGGAGGGAGGGGGCGGTCAGCCAGCCGGGTTGGGGTACCGTTCCGGCAACGGGCTGCCGAACCGCGGCCAGGCCGCCATTGATCAGCCAGATGACCGCCAGCCCAAGCAGCAATACCCCGCCGCCTATTGCAATCCAAAACCAGGCGGGGCGCCTGCGAGGGATGGGAACGACCGGCACTTCAATTGCTTGCGCAGGCGGAATCGGGCTTGGGATCGGTGCCTCGTGCCCCGCTGCCAGCCCATTGCGAATGGCATAGAGCGTGGCCTCGGTGCGTGAGACCACGTTAATCTTGCTGAAGATGTTGCTCAGGTGAACTTTGACGGTGTTCGGGCTGATGAACAATTGAGCAGCAATCTCTTTATTGCTGGCCCCCGTCGCCACCAGGCGCAGAATCTCCAGTTCTCGTTCGCTCAGCTCATTCTCGTTTGCCATAACCCTGTTATTATATCGTATCCATCCCGGCTGGTGTCATTCTGTACTTGCCAATCTGTTCCCTCAACCGTATACTACTAATGGAAGTAGTGCGTCGCCTACCCATCACCCGGGACGGTTCAACTTTCTTTGAACCGAGCCTGCCATTCATAAGGAGCAACCCATGAACGAAACTCCCCCCATCCCCGCCGAGGAGACCCCCAACCCGGTGGATAAATTAACCCCCGAATTGCCCGCGGCTGAACCCGCCGGGCTGCTCAGCGAGCCCCAATCACCCGCAGAACCACTCATTACCCCTCCGCCAGAGGAGCCGCTGAAGACTGCCGAGCCAACCCCGATTATGGAACCAAAGACCGCTGAAAGCCGCGCCGGGCGCTTTTTTCGCAACGCATTGCGCCTGATTACCCTGAGCCTGTTGATGTTTGCAGCCGGCTTTTTGCTGGCTTATTTCCTCCTCTACCAGCCGACCATGTCTGCGCTGGAGACCACCCGCGCTGAGCTGCAAACCACCGCCGCCACGTTGGAAACCCGCAATGCAGATTACACCGACCTGAAAGGTCAATATGATGCAATGCAGGCCAATGTCACCCAAATTAAGGCCCGTGCCAGCCTGGCGCTGGCGCTGCGCTCCCTGGAACGCGCCAACCAGGGAATTGTGAACAAGAACAACCCCGTGGTCCGCACCCAATTGCAGCTCGCCCGCCAATATCTGGATGAACTGACGCCGTATCTCGAAGAAACCGGCGAAAAGGAAATGGCCGCCGAACTGGCAGCCCTGATGAAGAGCGCCGAAACGGAACTGGTGCGGGACCCGCAGGCCGTGGGGCCGGCAGTGGAGAAGTTAATGGATGCCCTGGACTCACTGGAAGAGGCTCTCTCCCTGGCGCCGTGAGAGGAAAGCACAGTTTCGGATTTCCCCCGCAGTGAACATGGTTAGCCAGATTTTAGAATAGCGGAAGAACCCGTTAAAATGGCGTGTGTGTTTCCCCGGCCAAAGAAACGGCAAGAAATACGGCAAAGGGAACGGATCGGGTTACAATAATCCACGTGATTGATTTACAGCTTTCCGTCATACTCCTCGGCACGCCGGTGGTTAAGTGGGGTGAGCAAGTCATCCACATCCAACGGAAGATTCCCCGCGCCCTGCTCTATTATCTTGCCGGTCATCCCCAGCCCATCCGGCGGGATGAATTGTGCCTGCTGCTCTGGCCGGATGCCTCTCCAACCGAGGGCCGCCGCCATCTGCGCGGAATTTTGAGCAAACTTCGGGCAGAACTACCCCTCCCGGAAGCCCTGCGGGTGGAGCAAGGCCTGGTCAGCCTGGATATGGAACGGGTTTGGGTGGATTTACTTGAATTTACCAGCCTGTTGAACACTCACCGCCGTCTGGCAGGCATGGTTCCCCGCAACGAACCCCTGCCGGAGCCGGTTTACCAGGGGTTGTTGCGGGCGGTCGAAATCTGGCAGGGGCCGCGCTTCCTCTTCAACTTTGAGTGGCCAGACTCGGAACTCTACGAACAATGGGCAAGTGAAACCAGCCACCTGGTGGATGTGGGTTACCAATTTTGCCTGCTGCGCCTGGCAGATCATGCTTCTGCCTGCGGTGACCTGGAGCGGGGCCTGGGCTGGCTGCAAAAAGCCGCCACCCTGGACCCCTCCAACAGCGATTTACATTTCCGCATCCTGACCAATTTGTTGGAAATTGGCAAACCGGAAGAAATCTCCAACTATTGCAATTACCTCAAGGTATTGTATGAGGATCAAGGAGGACCGCCCGCCTCCCTGCTTCATCTCTGCCATAAGATTCAGACGTCCGGCAAGGCTCCCACCCAGCCGCGCATCCAATGGCCGCCGGTGGTCACCCTGCGGGTGCCAATGACCGGGCGGCTGGAGGAATTGCTGCGCCTGCGCCAGGCCTGCATCCGCGGAGGTTCCGCCGTGCTCCTCGGCGAATCCGGCGCCGGAAAAACGCGCCTCTCCTACGAATTCTTTCGCCAGCAGGATCCCTTGCCCCGCCTGATGCTGGTGGATTGCCAGGAGCATGAACGCTCCCTGCCATTCCAGGCCCTGATTTCCAGCCTGCGCCAGGGGGTTCACCCCGATGAATGGCAGCACCTGGATCGCACCTGGCAGGGGCATTTGGCTGCCTTGCTGCCGGAGCTTATTGTTCTGTTTCCACACCTGGGCAACTCCCGCTCCAATCCCCAGGGCGATGCCCGCCCCCAGATTTTTGAAGCCTATTTCCAATTGATGAGCCTGCTTGCCAAAAATCGGCGGGTATTTTACATCCTGGAGGATGTGCAATGGTGTGATGGGGCGACGCGAGCGGCGGTGGAATACCTGCTGGGGCGCGGCTTTTTCCGCCCGCCCAATTTTCTCATCATCAATGCCCGTCTGGAAGCCCTGGAACCGGACGTGCGGCATTTCCTCGACCACCCGCAACGCGGCGTCCCCAGCCTCAAAATCAACCTGCCGCTATTACAACCCGATGATATCCAGGAGATTGGGCTGTCCATCCTCGGAGAAAAGTTGCCCCCGGAAATGGCAGAAAAATTGAAGGTGGATACCGGCGGCAACCCGCTCTACGTGATTGAGTGGCTGCGCGCCAGCTCCCTGCATCGCTCACTGCAACCGGGGGATTCCTACAGCCAGCCTTCGATGGGCGGGCTGCTCAATTTGATGCGCGAGCGTTTCCACTCCCTCAATTCTTCATCCCGCCAGGTGCTGGAGGCGGCTGCCATCCTGGGCAGCCAGTTTTCACCCGCCCAGGTGCAGGTGGTAGCCAGCCTTTCCGAAGATCAAATTACCGCCGCCCTGGAAGAGCTGGAGCAGCTTCATCTCATCCGCCCGGCATCCCAAGGCCGGTTGTACTCTTTTATCCATGACAAAATTCGGGAAGTGATCTTGATGGACCTCAGCCTGGCGCGCAAACACATGCTGCATTTGCGGGCTGCCCGGCTGTTGAAAAGCGATTTTGAAGGTTTCGTCAATCCCAACTCGGCCCGGGTGGCGGAACATTATGAAGCCGGGGGCGAACCCGTCCCTGCCATTTACGCCTGGGTGGCGGCTGCCAAACATGCGCTGCATCTGTATTCAATGCGCGAGGCGGAAGAAGCTTTTCAACAGGCGGAAAAGCTGGTTAAAAGTTTCTGGCATAACCTGCCGGATGAAACCATTTTGCATCTTTATCAAACCTGGGGCTTTTTAGCCCTCCAATCTGCCAACCTCAAAGAAGCCCGGCGCATCTTCTCGCAATTGCTGCGCCTCGGAGAGCAACGCCAGAACCGGATCATGATGGGTGTAGCCCTGACCGGCCTGGCCCAGGTTCATTACAAACTGGGAGAGATGGCGGATGCCCAGCGGGCAGCGAACCAATCCGTGCTGATGCTGGATACCCTGCCAGACTTGTGGGAACGGATCAATGCCTTATATACCCGCGCCATCGTCCTCACGATTTTAACTCAATATGGAGCTGCCCGGCAGGATTTGGAGTTGGTTATTTCACTTTCCGCCCGGGCGACGGAAGATGCGGTGATTGAAATCCGCAGTCTGAGCACGCGGATGCTGGCAATCACCTACTGCCTGAATGGCCAGCCCCAGCGGGCGGCGGGCCTGGCAGAGACAGCCTACCAGGATGCCCTGACCATTAACGCCCCCTTCCCCCAGGTTAACGCCCTGGCAGCCCTGGCAATGGCGGCCTTTTACTCTTTTGATTATGCCGCCAGCAGCCGCTGGCTGGACGAGGGAATGAAGATCAGCCAGGCCCATCAGTTCTGGCATCTCCTGGGTTACCTGCACGTGTTGCGCAGTTTGATCCACCTCTCCCGGGGGTATCTGGATCAATGCTGGAAAGAACTGCAAATTGTGCACAGTATTGCCGTGGAGCATCGTTGTGAAGATTTGCTGCCCTCGGAGTGGTTGATTCGCGGCCAGATCCACCGCTTCTTGCGGAATTTCCCGGCAGCCCTGGAATGCCTGCGCCAGGGGGAAAGCCTCTCATTTGATTCGCAAAACCGGTTGGAATTGCTCGCTCAACAGGCAGCCATCCTCGGAATGTCTGGAGAATATGAGCAGAGCGACCTGCTTTTTACAGAGGTTCTGCGCCAGGCGAAGCAGGCCGGGTTGGGAATTATCTATTACCCGGCCCTTTCTGCCCGCCTGGGAGCGTTGGCCCCCATTTTGCCCGCTGACCAATTAAAGGCCGAGATTGAAGAACTCCCCGGCCTGATGGAGGATTGTAAAATCCCGGAAGTGCATGAATTTTTACACTTCGGCCTGGCCCTGGCTTATTTGAAGGTCGAGAAACTGGATCTGGCGCTGGAACATGCAGCCAGTTTTCAGCAATATGCCAGCAATTGCGAAATCCCCTGGCTGAAGATTCTCAATTTCACCCTGCATACGATCATGACCCGCGCCACCGGCCAAACCATTGACGAGGGAATGCGGCAGGCCACCCTCGCCACCCTGCAATTCCTGGATGCCCAGATTCAACACCCGGATCTTCGCCCGGATTTTGAGACCTTCCGGGGCATGGTTCTGGAGCAATTATCATAAGAAATCCCTGTCCACGCTTCTTGTCCACGTTTTTGGCTACGGTTTGTCTTACAATAACCATATCAAAAAGAATAAAAACGTGGCTGTGGCTCCAGGGCCCCACGGCAACGAAAAAGACCGGAGGTACTTGCGGGGACGAGTGCCATCGGTCTTTTTTATTTTTAATGCCCTGGGAATGGCGAGGCGGCTGGATACCACTCTCCACCGCCCTGCTTTTTATACATCCAGGTGGGCAATGGTCACCCCTTCCCCGCCTTCCTTCTCCTGTCCGCTCTCCACCCGTTTGACGTGCGGCGATTTGCGCAGTTCCTCGCGGATCACCTGGCGCAATCGGCCGGTACCTTTGCCATGAATAATGCGCACAAAGGGCAGCCCGGCCAGGTAGGCGTTTTCCAGGTAGCGTTCCAGCGCATCCAGCGCATCTTCCGCCCGCTCGCCGCGCACGTCCAGTTCCATGCCGGGGGAAGGATGAAACGGCGTGCCGGTGCCTGTTTCTGGCAGGGTGGTGGAACCGGTTCTGCGGGCCGGGGCAGCGGCCGGGGTGGATTCAAGGGGGGCAGCGCCGCGTTGCAAATCGGCCAGGCGGGCGCGCACACGCAGGTTGCCCACTTGCACCTCGGCATCCTCCTGCCCCAGGCTGGTGATAATGCCATCCATCTTCAGGGTGCGCACTTTCACTTTATCCCCGGGCTGCAAAGGCCGGGAGGGCGTCTTCTGCACCTGGCGCGCCTCAACCGGTGCCTGCACTTCGGATTCGAGTTCTTCCACTTTTTCGGTCAGCGGTTTTAGCTCTTCCAGCGGCTGCCTGGCCCGGGTCAGCGCCCGCCGGATTTCGTCCATTTCGGCGCGCAACTCTGCCACTTCCCGTTCAGCTTCGGCACGGGCCTTATTCAAAA
Organism: uncultured Anaerolineaceae bacterium; assembly: GCA_937907495.1. Classification (GTDB taxonomy): domain Bacteria; phylum Chloroflexota; class Anaerolineae; order Anaerolineales; family Anaerolineaceae; genus CALESS01. Next base: position 1,537 of record CALESS010000269.1, on the reverse strand, counting down.
CTGTTTGCCGTTCCTCTTCAATTTCCTCCATCCGGGCAGTCAACTCCCGCTGAAGTTTATCCGCCTCATAGCGCGCCCGCTCGGCATCGCCGCGCATCCGGCGGGCTAAATCCCGCTGGCGGTGGATCTCGTTCAAAAGGTCTTCAGCATGCAGCTCGTCCGGGTCTATGGTACTGCGGGCTGAACGGATAATCTCTTTGGATAAACCCAGCCGCTCAGCAATCAACAGGGCATTGGAGCGCCCCGGCAGGCCCACCGTCAGGTGGTAGGTTGGGCGCAGGGATTTGATGTCAAATTCCATGCTGGCGTTTACAATCCCCGCCGTGGCATGGGCAAAGGCTTTCAGCTCCGGGTAATGGGTGGCTACCAGGCAGGGTATGCGCTGCTCCACCAGGTGGGAGAGCAAGGCCCGCGCCAGGGCTGCCCCCTCCTGCGGATCGGTGCCAGCGCCCAGTTCATCGAAGATCACCAGGGAATCCGGCCGGGCTTGCCGGAGGATACGCACGATGTTGGTGATGTGCCCGGAGAAGGTGGAAAGCGACTGCTCGATGGATTGCTCATCGCCAATATCGGCGAACACATCCATAAACAAGCTGAGCGCACTGCCAGATTGGGCTGGAATGTGCAGCCCGGTCTGAGCCATCAGCACCAGCAGCCCGACGGTTTTCAGGGTAACGGTCTTGCCGCCGGTATTGGGCCCGGTGATCACCAGGCCAAAGGTCTGCTCATCCAGCACGACGTCAATCGGCACCACCGTTTGGGGATCCAACAGCGGATGGCGGGCCTGGTAGAGGCGGATGAGGCTGCCCGGGTGATCCGGGCTGGGGTTGGTTTCAGCCAGCAGCGGCTCGGCCGCCCGCAGATCATCGGCATAGCGGGCGCACATCAGGGCCAGGTCAATTTCGGCCAGGGCCTGCACCATCGCATCCAGATCCATGACCGCTTTGCCCACCAGGGCAGAAAGCTCCGCCAGGATGCGGCGCACTTCATCACGCTCGGCCAATTGCAGCTCGTGCCAGTGGTTGTTCATCTCCACCACCACCAGCGGCTCCACAAACAGCGTCGCCCCGGTGCTGCTCTGGTCATGGACGATGGAACGCACCTTCCCTTTGAAATCTGCCCGCAAGGGGATGACATAACGCCCGTTACGCTGGGTGATGATCGGCTCTTGCAGCATGGGGGCGGTGCGCGGGTCGTTGACCATGCGTTCCAGGCGGGAAAGCAGGCGCTCGTGGGCGATCTTGACCTCGCGGCGGATGGAGGCCAGTTTGTCCGAGGCGTGATCCATGACCTCGCCGCGCTCAGAGATGGCCCGGCTGATGGCATCCACCAGGCCAGGCGGGGGCGGTAGAGGTTGGGCCAGCGCCGCCAGGTGCGGGAAGTCCACGCCCAGGCGTTCCAGGGTGCGGTGCAATTCCCGGGAGGCAACCAGGGTTTTCTTCACTTCCAACAAATCGGCGGGTTGTAAAACCCCGCCCCGGCGGGCCAGGTCCACCAACGGGCGGATATCGCGCGCCCCGCCCACGCTGACTTCGCC
>CALESS010000268.1 GCA_937907495.1 uncultured Anaerolineaceae bacterium | reverse complement strand
TGACTGGCAAATTGCCCTTTATCTCCGATGACCCGGCGGAATTAAGCCGCATGCACCGCGAACTTTACCCCATCCCCGTCCGCCAACTGCAACCGGATATTACTCCCGAGCTCGAATCCATCATCCTCAAGGTTCTGTCCAAGGAACCCACCTCCCGCTATCGCAATGCAGATCAATTTGGCCGCATTCTGCTACCCTTGCTGCCTTCTTCTGACCCCTACTCCGATAACCTCCACCGCATCGCTGGTTCTCAAAATTCCGCTCCCCATGATGCGCATGTGGATTCTTCCGCACAAGGGGAAGCCAGTACACCCACTTCTCCCTCCATTCCCGACACTCGGCCTGCCAGGCGTTCCAACCGAACCACAAAAGCAGAATCAAGGGACACCAGCGCCCCGCCCGAAGCTGAAAATCAGATGGACTGGATCACCATTCTCTTATCCCTCCTGACTATCCTCTTTGTGGGTGGGCTTATCCCCTTCTGGCTATATGTTGGCCTTTCCATTTTCCCGCTCAGGTGAATGCCATGCTTCCAAATCGTATTTCAGCCTCCATTCTTTCAGCAGATTTCTCCGTCCTGGCGGATCAAATCCACCTGGCTGAAGAAGCTGGTATGGATTGGATTCACATTGATGTGATGGATGGCGCCTTTGTTCCGAATATCACCATGGGGCCATTCATGGTGGAAACGTGCCGCCGCATCTCCACCCTGCCGCTGGATGTTCACCTGATGATCGAAAAACCGGAACGGCATATCGCAGCTTTCATTGAGGCTGGTGCAAATAGCCTTTCCATCCATATTGAAAACAATCCCAATATCCACCGCACCCTTCAGACAATCCAGGATCTGGGCTGCAAAGCTGGGGTTGTCCTCAATCCTGGAACCCCCCCCCAGGCAATAGAAGCAGTTCTTCCATTTGTGGATTACGTCCTTGTGATGACGGTCAACCCCGGGTTCTCCGGCCAAAAATTCATCCCCCAGGCCGCCCAGAAAATCCGCCTCCTCCGCTCTGTTCTCGATCAAATCCAGCGATCCGCGGTGGAGATTGAAGTGGATGGTGGGATCACCGCCGAGACATTACCCCTCGTCAAACCTTTGGGGGCTAACATCTTTGTGGCTTCAACAGCCATTTTCCGCCATCCGGGCGGCATCCCGGCGGGATTGGCTGCTCTAAAATCCGCTTTGTAGATTAAACAAAAATCACGGCCTAAGCCGTGACCCTTGGTTCTTTTGGGATTAACGAGTAATTATGCAGTCTTGACCATGGTCCGCATGCATTTGGTGCACAATGTCTTTTGAACCTTGCGGCCATCCACCATTACAGTAACTTTCTGTAAATTGGGGCGGAAAGTCCGCCGGGTGGCACGCAAAGAGAAGGAACGATTGTGTCCAAAAGTAGTCGTCTTACCACAAGCTTCACATTTCGCCATTTTGTATTTCCTTTCAAGCTCAATTGCAGTTATAATGCAAGGGTTAATCGCACAGCAAGGCAAGATTCTACCACAATTCGTATCTCTTTTCAAGAAGGATTGTTAATATAAAAGAAAAGGGCTCAAAAGATGACTGAAAACAACACACCGATTGGTAATATTTATACCTCTCACCAGGCTATCGCGACTGTAGCCAGCCAAACGGCGCTGCAATCTTATGGGGTGGTTGGCCTGGCTGCCAAAAACTTCGCCGAAGGCATTGCCCAGGCGCTGGTCAAAGACCCCATGATGGGTATTGACGTCCATTACGATGGCACAAAAATTAAACTCGACCTCTTCATCATCATTGAATATGGCACAAATATCAAGATGGTGGCATCCTCTGTAGCAGATTCTGTTAAATTTATGGTTGAACGCACAATCGGAATCCCGGTGACGAATGTGAATGTCCATGTCCGCGGTCTGCGCATTAGCAACCCAGATTAAGTATTGGTGAAATATGACGAATTCTGAAATTACCCGCCCCCGCCCCAACATGGCTCTCCCATCTGACCCCAACACCCTGGATGGCCCCACCTTCAAAAGGTTGGTTGAAGCCTCTCTGATTTGGCTTAAAACCAATCAACAACTGATTAACTCACTGAATGTTTTTCCCGTGCCAGATGGCGATACGGGGACGAATATGCTGCTCACCATGCAGGCGGCCTATAATGAAATCGCTCATTCCGGCGAGAAAAATTTGGGCAGACTGGTTCATTCGGTGGCCCAGGGGGCGCTGATGGGGGCGCGGGGTAATTCCGGTGTCATCCTTTCCCAACTCTGGCGCGGCTTTTCCCGGGCTTTGGATTCCTATGAAACAGCCAACACCGAGATGATTGTCCGCGCCTTGCATGAAGCCCGCAATACCGCCTATAAAGGGGTCGTCCGGCCTGTGGAAGGTACCATCCTGACGGTGGCGAAGGATATGGCCGCGGAAGCTGAAAACCAGTTGCGAGCCTCCGCCGACCTGTTCACCCTTTTGGAGAATGTAACCCGTGAAGCTGACGAATCCGTCAAACGCACCCCCGAACTCCTCCCCATCCTCAAACAGGCCGGGGTGGTAGATTCCGGCGGCAAAGGCCTCTTCATCCTGCTGGAAGGGATGTTGCGCAGCCTGAAAGGCCTGGGACTGGAAACACCAGAACTAACCATTCAACCGCTCTCAGCGTTGGATATGGAGAATAGCATGGAAGCAGTGGAAGAAGGCCAGGATTATGAAATTGTCATTGATTTTCAGCCCACCAATCCCCTGAACCTGGAAACCTTCTTTGAAGACTTGTCTCAAATGGGTACCTCCATCCAGGTCGGTGAGGGAGATGGAATGTACCGCATGCACATCCATGTGCCCACCGAAAACCGTTACGTCCCCATTGATTACACCATGAAGATCGGAACCGTCACCAAGGTCGCCATTGAAAATTTACAGGCTCAAATGGCCGATAACCTTGAAAAGAAGGAAATGCCGCGGCTTAACCTGGCCAAAGTGGAACCAGGCCAAATTGCAGTGGTGGCAGTTTCCCCCGGCCCTGGCATTTCGCGCATCTTTGGCAGCCTGGGGGTGGCAGCCGTAGTGGAAGGCGGTCAAACGATGAACCCCAGCACGGAAGAGATTCTTCATGCTTTCGAAAACCTGCCTACCGCCAATATCGTTATCCTGCCGAACAACAAAAACATCATCCTGGCTGCCCAGAATGCAGCCTCCATGACGGTTAAGAAGGTGGCTGTCATTCCCAGCAAGAATATTCCGCAGGGCTTGTCTGCCATGCTCCGTCATAACCCCGATGGGAACCTGGAACATGAGGCGCGGGATATGAATCACGCCCTGGGAGATGTGGAAACGGGGGAAATTACGGTTGCCACGCGCAGTGTGGAATTGAATGGAGTATCGGTCAAGGAAGGCGAAGTGATTGCGCTTCACAATGGCACTCTGATTCACGCCAGCAATTCCATCGAGACCGCCTGTCTCGAGCTTCTCAAAAAAGCCGGCACGGAAGATCGGGAGCGAATCACGCTCTTTTATGGAGAGAATATCAGCCGGGCAGAAGTGAATAAAATCGTAGATAAAATTCGCTCAACCTACCCCTCCCATGAAATTGAATTGCATGATGGCGGGCAGCCGCATTATCAATTTATCATTGCCATTGAATAAACCCGTATGACTGTTCCTTGCATCCTGACCGATAGTGCCGCCTATTTTGCTCAGCCCTACTTTCGGGGGAAGACTTATCTCCAGGTTCTTCCCCTGGATCTTAAATTTCGCAACCAGGTCTTCCCCGGTGGAAGAGAATTCCCGATTTCAA
>CALESS010000267.1 GCA_937907495.1 uncultured Anaerolineaceae bacterium | reverse complement strand
CGGGGTGTGCATGTAGCGCAGCGGCAGGCCGAGCACAATGGTTGGGATGCCCTCGGCCACAACCTGCATCGCAAAAGCATCCGTGCCGGAGTGCAACGGCATGGTTTCCACCTGGTAGGGCATATCCAGGTCATCGGCAATTTCTTTGAAGCTGCGGAACAATCCGGGGTGGACGTTCGGCCCCCAGCCCAGGGTGGGGCCTTTCCCCAGGCCATAGGTGCGGTGGTCAGATGCCCCCGGCCCCTTGGCAAAGGTGACATCAATCGCGATGGCCAGTTGCGGGCGGATTTCAAACGGAGAAGTGTAGCCGCCGCCGAGGGTTTCTTCCTCTTGCACGGTTGCCACCGCCCACACATCCCAATCGAAGAGGCGGTTTTGCAGTTCATACAGGCACTGGGTGACGGCAGCCACAGAGGCCCGGTTATCCAGGCTGTGGCCGGCCAACACATCTCCGGAGAGATCCAGAGGTGGCTGGGCAAAGGAGATCAAGTCGCCCAGGCGGACGAGTTCCGACACCTCCGCAGGCAGCAATCCGGTATCCACGAAGAGATATTGCATCTCCACCGCCCGGTCTTTTTGGGAAGCCGGCAGCAGGCGCTCCGCGGGTTGCACCACCACCCCCGGCAGGTCGCGTCGCCCGTGGATGGTGACCAACTGACCTGGCAGGATGCGGGGATCAATACCGCCGATTTCGGTGAAGCGCAGCAGGCCGCCGTCAATTCCGGTCACCATCAGGCCGATGGCATCCATGTGGGCAGCCAGCAAAAGGCGCGGGCGGGGGTCGGCGGCCCGGCCTTTCCGTAGGCCGTGCAAGCTTCCCAACCGGCTGATGGAAAGTTCATCCACCAGCGGGCGCCAGGCGGCTTCAATGGCGTTGCGGGCCGGAGCCTCATACGCCGAGAGGCCTGGCAATGATATTAATTGTTTGAGCAAATCAGTGAATGGGTACATAAGCTCCTGGATTCAGGGTGTGATGGAGGGAATAACTTCTGTGGGGGTCGGTGTATCACTGGGTACTGCCGAGGCAGTGAAGGTGAAGGTGGGGGTGACGGTCGGGGTTAGCGTAAAGGTGGGGGTGTAGCTTGGCGTCAAGGTGGGGAAGCGGAAGGGCGTCGGGGTGATGGACGGCGTCCAGGTGGGGGTGGGGGTTTCTGTCAACACTACGGTGGGCGGAACGGCGGTGGTGGCTACGGGGATCTCCACCGGCTGGGTGGCAGAGGGGGAGATGGTGAAGGTGGCGGTGGGCGTTATTTGGGCGGCGTTATTGGCACTGCGCAGCATAATCAAGCCAATGCAGTAGCAGGGCAGGGTCGCCAAAATCACCAGCGCCAAAATCGTGCGGGTGCGAATACGCCGGTCAGGCGAGTTGAGCATCAGCGGTGCCTCCGGGGAATGGTCATACCTTGTGAATTATACCGCTAAATTCAAAATGCTTCCCGCTGCCGTGGGGCAGCCGTCATGGCTCATAGGCTAGCGTTTGGGTTTGCGGGAGCCGCGCACCTCGGCTTTCGTCCAGCGATACCCGCTGAGCGCCCATAACAGCACATTCGCGCCATACACTACCCAGACAAACCCGAAGAAGATGTTGGAAATCGTCCCCAGGCCCAGGTTGTAAACCTCGCCAAAAATTTCAGTGGCAAACCAGCACGTCGCAGCGCTGGCTGCCAGCCAGGCGTTGGGGGCCGGGTAAAGTTTGCGCTTCACGGTCTCCCAGGAGAGCCACATGGTGGTGCAGAAAAAGGCGGTATAAATCGGTCCGATCACGGCATGCCCCACCCGCACCAGGTCCTGCCAGAGGATGAGCATGATCGCCAGGGCCACGCCAAAGATCACAGCCGGCAGCCACAGGTCTTTGAGCGTGAAGTTCTTGATGGCCGCCCATCCCCGGCTGACTCGCAGGATGAGGAAGATGTGGGCCACGATGGACAATACCCCGCCCACCATGAAGACCCAACCACCCACAGAAAGACCGGGGCTGACCACCACCAGGCTCATCAGGATATCCGTGGGCAGCATGGCACAGAA
>CALESS010000266.1 GCA_937907495.1 uncultured Anaerolineaceae bacterium | reverse complement strand
CAATAGAAAAACATTTAACCACAGAGCCACGGAGAAAACCGGATTTATATATTATTGTGAATGGATGCATGGGTAGGGTCGAGCGGGGATGTAGGGGCGACCGGCGGGACGACCCTACCAAGGGCATAGAGAATTTTTAACCACAGAGCCACGGAGAAAACCGGATTTATATATTATCGTGAATGGAGGCAATGGCAGGGTCGAGCGGGGAGTAGGGTTGTCCGGCGGGACGTCCATATTTCTTTCCATTTTAAAAATTGCCTATTGACATTTAATAATTACAGTGCTATTATAATACTGTAATATAACAGGAGATTTCAATGGACGAAACCCGCTACACCATTCAGGATTTGTGCGACCGCACCGGGCTGCCACGCCGCACCATCCACTTTTACACCGGGCAGGGTTTGCTGCCCTCACCCCAGGGTGCCGGGCCGGGTGCCTTCTACACCCCCGAACACCTCACCCGCCTGCGCCTGATACCCTTGCTGCGCAGCCAGGGTTTGCGCCTGGATGAAATCCGCCAGAAGTTCCAGCCCCTCAATGCAGAACAGGCCGCCGCTTTGCTCACCGCTCTGGAGGAGAACCAATCTCTGCCACCGGAGCCGCTGCGCGGCGAAACCTACCTGCATTATGAGCTGCCTGGCGGCATCCAACTGGTCATCCCTGCCAGCCTGAACGCCGCCCGCCGACCACAAGTGCTGGAGATGCTGAGTGCCGCCCGCCAGATCTTCGACAGCCCCCAGCCCACATCTGCCAATACCCCCCCAACCAGTCCCACAGGAGCTTAACCATGCCTCGCAACCCCCTTTCCACCGCTTCTCCATCCCAACCTCCCAGCCCAGAATCGCTCTTCCCTGGCTGCCTGGTTGTCGCCGGTGACCTGGCCAGCCCGCTGCCGCTCGAGCATACCGCCGTCCAGGTGGAAATCACCGGCCCGCTGGCCGAGGTCAGCGTCACCCAAAGCTTTTCCAACCCACTCCGTGAAAATGCCGAGCTGATCTACCTCTTCCCGTTGTCTCACACCGCCGCCCTGACGGGCTTTGAGCTGCGGCTGGGTAAGCGCACCATCCGCGGAGAATTGCAAGAATTGGAAGCTGCCCGCAAGGAATACGAGGAAGCCGTCCGCCAGGGGCACCAGGCTGGCCGGGCCGAGCAGCGGATGCCGGGACTGTACTCCGTCTCGCTGGCCAATGTGCAACCGGGCGAGAGCGTGCATGCCATTTTCCGCTACCACGAGCGCCTCAAATATGACGATAATGCCTATGAATTCGTCTTCCCGATGGGATTGACGCCCAAATATCACAGCCCGGTCCACCCGGAAGAAGGGGATGGCGTGGACGCCCCGCTGGCCAGCCCCGGTGAGCGCATCGGCGATGTGAGCCTCGAAGTCAATCTCCAACCCGGTCTGCCCTATGGCGACCCGGTCAGCCCATCTCATAACCTGGCGGTGGAAGAAAACCGCTCCGGCGGCCTGCGCATCTACCTGGCAACCCCGGCCCTGCCGGATCATGACTTTGTGCTGCGCCTGCCTGTGCAGGTCAGTGGGAATACCCTGGCCGCCTGGCGCACCCCCAACCCGGACGGTGACTACTTCCTGGCCCTGCTACTGCCCCCGCCGTTGAGCGGCGAACAGGCCGACCCCCTGCCGCGGCAGTTTATCTTTGTACTGGATCGCTCCGGCTCGATGGGCGGTCAGCCGATTGCCCAGGCCCGCAACGCTCTGCGCGCCTGCCTGCGCACCTTAAACCCGCAGGATGAATTTGCCATCCAACTCTTTGATCACGAGGTGGAGTGGTATCGGTCGGAATTCCGACCGGTGACCCAGGTCGAAATTGACTCCGCCGATCAGTTCCTGACGGAGGTGGAAGGCCGGGGCGGCACCGAAATCGTCGCCGCCCTGCACGCAGCCCTGACCTTCGGTCTGCCTGCCAGCGAAAAGCTGCGCTATGTAGTCTTCCTCACGGATGGGGCTGTTTCCGCCAACGAGCGCGCCCTGCAGGAGATCACCCGCCTGCTTGGGCAGGCCCGCCTGTTCACCTTTGGCATCGGGCCTTCAGTCAATCGGCCTCTGCTCAGCCGAATCGCTTCCCTGGGCCGCGGAACCAGTGAATTTCTCCAATTGAATGAGGATATCGAGGGCGCCATCATCCGCTTTCAGGACCGTCTGGCTTTCCCGGCCCTGACGGACCTGCAGCTTTCGGCGGAAAACGCCAAACTGTGGGATGTTTACCCTTCCCCCCTGCCGGATGCCTACATTGGCCAGCCGGTGGTGGTGACCGGTCGGATCAAAGCTTCCGGCAAACACGCCCAACGCCTGGTGGTGAAAGGCCGGCTCGCAGGGGAAGGGGTGGAGATTCCCTTTGGCCTGCCGCTGGCCGTGGAAAACCCGGCTGTACGCCATACCTGGGCCCAGGCCCGCCTGGATGCGCTGATGGAAACGAGCCAGCAGGAGGGGGCCAACGCCAGCAAACTGCGCAGTGAAATCATTCACCTGGCCCTGGACTACACGCTAATCAGCCCTTTCACGGCGTTCATTGCCATTGACCGGGATAGCCGGGTCTTGGGCGGCTCGCGCCGGGTACGCATCTCTCAGCCCCTGCCAGAAGGCCTGGATATCAACGGTTTTACGGGCGGAGGGTCCATGAAAAGGATGATGAGGATGCCGACCGCCATGGCCGCCCCGGATATGAGTCTCAGCCCGACCAATACCCCGGCATCCTTTAGCATGGATGCCGCTATGCCAGCCTTCATGCGGCGGGGAATGGCCAAGAATATCCCCGAACCGGCGGAGACGCAACCCGCCACGCCACAAGATCACCTGCGCAGGCTGGCCCGCAGCCAGAAGTTGGATGGCAGTTGGGATGCAGATGTGGAATATACCGCCGCCGCCCTGCTCTTCTTCCTGCGCCAGGGGCACAGCGCCACCCGGGGCAGCTTCCGGGTCGCCATCCAGCGTGCCGCTGCCTGGCTGCGCCAGCATCCCGCCGCCGGCCTGGCCGAGCTGACCCGCATCCTGGCCCTGGTGGAACTGGAACGCGCCTCCGGACAGATCGCCGAGCCT
>CALESS010000265.1 GCA_937907495.1 uncultured Anaerolineaceae bacterium | reverse complement strand
TAGGCGGCAGGGGGCTGGCCTCCTGCGTGGCGGTAGGTTCGGGGGTGGGGGTAGGGCCGGGCAGCGGCAGGCTGCAACCCGCCAGCAAACCGGACAGTAAAAGCAGGGTAATCCATCGCTTCATGGTAAAAAACACCTCATTCATTAACCAGCCAGCGGCCAACCACTTTTTCAAAGCCGGTGCCGCGGGCACTGAATCCAAGTTTTTGATAAAAATCGGCCGCATCATCGGTGAAGAGAAAGACATGCTGGCCCGGCAGGCGTTCCAGCAGCAGTTCCATCATCCGGCGGGCAATGCCCTGGCGGCGGAAGGGGGTCAACGTCCAGACATCCACGATATACGCGTTGCAGATGCCATCCGAAAGCACCCGCGCCGTGCCGATCAGGCGGCCATCGGCGTAGGCCAGGCAGGCCGCAAAGCTGTTGCAGAAGGAAAGCTCCAACTGCCGGGCTGTGCGACCGTTGTCAAAATCATCTGCCATGAGGATGGCCTTCATTTCGTCCCAGTCCACATGGGTCAAATCCAGCGTGTAATGGATCTCAGGCATGGTCATTCCTCCAGTTCAGAATGGCTCGATTCTGCCACAGATACGCGCTGAATGCAAATCTCACCCCGCGGCGGGCCAGGTTTTCTCCCATGGCTCGGAGAGGTCGCAGGCTGTTCCGAGGGCGGAAAAATACAAGGCGTTGGCTGCTTCAGCGGCTGTGGAAGGTTTGCACCGGCCCCTTCCACTGCTCGTCGTCCTGCCAGGTTTCGCTGTAATCACCCCCGGTGAACTCTTCCACCACTTTGTGCCAGAAAACCTGGGCGGGCTGGTTATCAGCCCAGACAGCCACCCGCCAGCGGCCGGGGAAGCGCTCAAAGAGCATCCGGGCGGCCTGCCGGCCCAACCCGTGGCCGCGGTATTTGCGCACCACGAAGAATTCAGCCATGGAATACGCCGGGCCGCCCTCACTCGCATCCAGGCGGCGCACCAGGGCGAAGCCGGCCAATTTGTCATCCACCCGCATCAGGAAGGGCCAACGGTTCGGCTCGTTCCAGTACTGGTCGAGGTAGGTGTAGCCGTAGAGTCCATAATCATCGAGATCGGCATCATCATACTCGGTGAAGTCGTAGAGATATAGCTCCAGCAGGCGCTTGAGGGTGGGTTTTTCCGCCAGGCTGGCGGGGGAAAGGTCGAGATTCATGGGGTTGCTCCGGGTTAATGTACCTTGTTTATACACTTCTCCGGCCCGCGAGTCAATTGATTCAGCGGGCAAGGTACGCTCTAGCCGCCTCTTCTTCTCCCCGCCGGGGAAATCAAACACCCCCGGGGCCGCCTGGAAAGAAAAAAATCCTCCAGCCGGGGCTGGAGGATTGTGCAGCAATGGGAGGGACGATTTAGGGTTCCCAGATTTCAACCGCATCAAAGCCGACGATCACCGGATAGTCGTCAAAGGAGGAAACACCAATTCCGACCAGGCCTTCTTTGTAGTATTTATCGGTCACGGTTTTGGTCAGCACATTGTTGATATACAGGCTGATCTGGTTGCCGATGCAGGTCATGGTGAAAACGTTTTGCTCACGACCCATGTTGATGCTGTTGGAGCCGCCATTATATAGCCGGGTGTAATCGCCGCTGCTGACGTCATAGCGGTAGATATCCCACAGGCCGGCGCTGGTGATATTGATTTCGTACCAACCCTTGGCGGAGTCATAGCGGCATTGCAGACTGATCATGTTCTCATTTCTGCCCATGTTTTCCGCCAGGGCAGAGATGCCCACATCTTCGTAAAACCAATCATCATACGTCAGGTACGAGTAGATGTCCGGACCTTCCAGGTCAAAGACCATCTGACCGCTCTGGGTGTACACATCCAGCAAGGATTCATCGCCGCTGGTGGTAAACCAGGACCAGTTGGAGGGTGCTGAATCAAATTCCTCCGTGTAGAAAGGCTCGGAAGAGGTGGTTCCGCTGGTATCCCCACTGGTGTCGCCGCTGGTATCCCCGCCGCCGTAGTAATCCGTCACCGAGAGTTCACGACCATTGAGCTGGCCTTCCAGGATTTCGCTGGTCTTCCAGCGCAGGATGGATACATTCAAGGTATCGGTATTGGGATCGTGGGTGCGCAGCACGCCGCAATACTCGGCCATGGTGCCCTGTTTGGAGAGCTGAATGCCTTCCAACTCGGTGATGATATCCCCCGGCGCCACCCCGGCCTTATCAGCCGGTGAGCCGGATTCAACCGAATAAACCCAGATTCCGGAGAGTCCGTAATCATTGACAAAGGCGAAACCATTGACGCCGGTTGAATTCACATCCTTCTTGTTTTTCAAATCTTCAATCAGCGGCAGGGCTTCGGCCCGGGTGATGGCATAATACTGGTTATAGCCGGTATAAGAGGCGTAGTTGACGCCGACCACCTGCCCGTTCTCATCAACCAGCGGTCCACCAGAGTTGCCCGGGTTGATGATGGCATCATGTTCCAATACATTGCTCACATCCGCCCAATCCGTGGAAATATCTGCTGATTTCTTGGAGACTGCACCCTCATGGCGGGAGAATTCCGGGTCGCCCAGGGGGTAACCGAGTGAATAGACCTTGAGGCCCAGGGCGGGGGTGCCTTCGTACCACTTGAAGTAGGGGTAACCATCGCCTTCGATGTCAATCAGCGCCAGGTCGGAGCATTCCGAAACGCCCAGCACACGCGCTGTGCGGGCTTTAGAATCGCCGCTGAAATAGACATTAATCATGGCTGCGCCGGTGACCACATGGTTATTGGTAACCGCCAGCCCGCTGGGGTCAATAATAAAGCCGGAGCCGCTCCAAGCGCCTTCTGCCTGGCCAAATTCCGGGTCTTCATAGGCCCCGGAAGCGACAATGCGGATGACAGCCTTTTCCGCATCCTCCAAATTGGTGATGGAACCATCATCCACCGGCTCGGCAGTGGGTTCATCCGGAACGGGGGTGGGGACGGGCGTATCCTGTTGGACGGGCGCTTGCGTGGGGGCCACTTCGGTAGCCTGACCGGGCAGGGCGCATGCCAGGGACACCAAAACCAGGATGGCAAGGGGAATCAGTAATTTATGTTTCATGGTGACCTCTCTGGATGGATTAGGCAAATCCTCCGCCAGGATGATCTGCCGGGAATGGGGGATTAGCTTACCTATCCAATTTAAATGATTTTCGACCGAATGTCAACATACAAACGGTTTTCAGTTTAATTCCCGATTAAGAAAAGGCGGCTGTGGAGGGGAAACCACAGCCGCCGGGGAAGTTATCCAGACTCAGGGGGAGATGCGCGGGGCAAACCACATGGCAATATCGCCCGTGGAGTTGCTATTGTTGGTGACAATCAGCACGAACTGCAAAGTCTGATCCACCAGGCCTGCCAGGTCCACATCCACCCGGGTGGTGGTGCCATCATATTTTTCGGGGTAGGTGCCCAGCA
>CALESS010000264.1 GCA_937907495.1 uncultured Anaerolineaceae bacterium | reverse complement strand
TGTCTCCATGACTTACTTTGAATTGCTCAACGCGCAGAAGTATGAGAGTGCTTTCGATTTGATGGAACCCGGAACCGTTGATCTCCGGCAATTCCAGAAAGGAATCGAAACCATCATCCAATCCTTTTTCCCCGGCGGGCTGCCCTACGAATGGGAATTTGTCAACATGGAGTTCACCGACCAGGAAATCCAGCCCGGGCAGTTCCATGTTCAAACGAACGGTTATTTGCGGATAATTGATAAACAAACCGGGCGCTACCTGGATCTTCCGTATTCGCAAACCCTGCAGTTGGTAAAACTCAATGGTCACTGGTACATCCGTCCCTAACTCGCACTCCACACCCCCGAAAGCGGTGTGAAAGAATCCAGGTAAGGTATGCCATTACAATCCGGATCCACATTACTGGGCGTGTTTCAAATTCTGGAGATTCTCGGCGAGGGCGGAATGGGGGCGGTTTTTCGCGCCCTGGATACGCTCAAAATTCCACCCGCCGCCGTGGCCATCAAGGAGTTCCGGCTGAGCTTTTTGCCCAGTGAGGAAGCCACGGTTCTGCGCCTGGAATCCGATGTGGATCGGGATGCGATTGTGCATTTTGGCGCCGGGGTGCACTCCACCTTCACCCGGGAGAAGGCAGCAGAACTCTTCAAGCGGGAAGCCCAAATTTTGCACGGTTTCGATCATCCTCACCTGCCGCACGTCTCGGCCTATTTTGAAGTCGGCGACGAGCGCTACCTGGTAATGGAGTTAATTGAAGGCCAGGACCTGGACCGCCTGCTCCTGGAAAATGATGATGCCCCCCTGCCGGAAAACCAGGTGCTGGCCTGGGCAGACCAGGTTCTGGATGCGCTGGAATATTGCCACATCCACGAAATCGTCCACCGGGATATCAAGCCGGCTAATATTGTCATCAACCTGCAGGGGGATGCCTTCCTGGTGGATTTTGGCATTGCCCGTGTCCTGAATGACCCCGACCAGCCGAACGTGGTGGGCCGCACTGCCGGCTTTAGCCCGTTCGAGCAGTACGTCCGGCGGGGAATCGTAGACGCACGTTCGGATATTTATTCCCTGGGGGCCACCCTGTATAACCTGTTGACGGGCAAGGTGCCTCCCCTGGCTCCCTTGCGGATGGAAGAAGGGCAAGAACTACCCTCGATCCGCACCTATTCGCCAGACGTTTCCGCAAATCTGGAAGAAGCGGTGCTGCGGGCACTGGCTCTGCAGCCGGAGCAGCGGTTTCAATCCGCCCGGGAAATGCGGGCAGCCATTTTTGGAGCCAGGAGTACGATCTCTCTGACCGATCAGCCCCCGGATGCCCACCGCCGCCGACTTTATCCGGATGGCGGAACGGATTACACCGCCTTGCAAACCGCTTTGGATGAAGCCGCAGAAGATGAGGTGGTGGAATTGGCCCCCGGCGATTATATTCTCGGGCAGCCCTTGAAAATTAACCGGCCTGTACATCTCCAGGGTGCAGGTATGGAGGTGACACGCATCATCTGCTATGAAGAAGAAACCGTGTTCACCTGCTATGGTGAAACACGCCTGGTTGCCAGCGGGTTGACCTTTCAGCACAAGGGCAAAGCCTGGGCGGATGTATTGGTTTGCCTGGGCGGGGAAGTGCAGATCAGCAACTGCCGCTTTATTGGCGGTGTGCGCCAGGCAGAGACGCGCCTGGGGGGCAGCGGGTTGTGCCTGCTGGGAAATACGAAGGGTTCGATCCGCCAGTGTAACGTATATGGCAATGGCGGGCACGGCATTGAGGTCAGCGATTGGGCCAACATTCAGATCGAAGACAGCCAGTGCAGTCAGAATCGGCTGGCCGGGATCGTCTTCTCCGGCAATGCCCGCGGAGAAGCCCGCCATAACCACTGCCTGCAAAATTTCAGCGGTATCCTGGTCAGCGGCAACGCCGGCCCAACCCTGCTGGAGAATACGTGCTCCAATAATCGTTCTTCCGGCATCACGTTCACGGCCAGTTCCTCCGGGAGCGGAAAAAACAACCATTGCGAGCACAATCAGTTCCATGGAATTTCCGTAATTGATGAGGCCCATCCCATTCTGGAAGGGAATCAATGCTCCCAGAACAAGCGGGATGGCATCTCCTTCAGCGGCGCTGCCAGGGGTACGGTTCATCGTAATCGCTGCCGCGAAAATGACCGTTTTGGTCTCTCTGTGAATGAGCAGGCCAATCCGCAGGTGCTGGAGAACGAGTGCACCAGCAATTCGCAGGAGAATCTCAGGTATTAGGTACAGGTTGATTTCCGAAAACTGTGCGATAGCGCGCCGGTTTGGGCGAAGCGGCAGGTACAGCGAATATCTTTACCAGAGGTAAAAAAATACCAGTTACTTCGCCCGCTCTACCACAGGTTGATTTGCCGGAATCCGCGCGTTTCAGTATCTTGACGGAGTGAACAATAACATGGCCGCGAAAACAAGATTGGTGATCGGTTTCAAAGACGATATTGGTGTGGAACGTGACAACATGGAGGATGCAGCCGGCTACTCGATGGCGAGCACGAATATGGATGTGCGCCGCAAAGGGTCGGTTTTCGTTGTGGCGGATGGGGTTGGCGGGCATGAGTCTGGGGAAGTAGCCAGTAACCGGGCGGTCAATACCATCTTGAAAGAATATTATGCCTGCCCTTATGACGATACCGAGACCTCCCTCCGCCATGCCATCAACCAGGCCAACGAGGTGATCTTCAAACAAGCCCAGGATTCCGGTCGGGAGACCATGGCTACCACAGCGGTATGTGCCGTGGTGCGGGATGGTCTGCTGACCCTGGCGAATGTGGGCGATTCACGGGTCTATCTGCTGCGGGATGGTAAGATTCGCCAGTTGACGGAGGATCATTCCTGGGTCAACGAGCAAATCCGCGCCGGCCTTTTAAGCGAAGAGCAAGCGCTCGATAACCCCTATCGCAACGTAATTACCCGTTCATTGGGCAACAAACCCAAAGTGGAGGCGGATATCTCCACCCCGGGTTCCCTGCTGGATAACGACCTGTTAATCCTGTGCTCGGATGGGATGTACGAGGGGGTTGCAGAGGAGGATATGCTGGAAGTTACCCGGCGCCTGTCATCCGTCCAGGCAGCGGAGGAACTGGTGAACCTCGCCAAGCAGGGGGGCAGCACCGATAACATCACGGTGATGATCGTGGAAGCCCATATCTCCGGTGAACCGGAGGGAATCCCCGTGCCGATGGAAATGCAGCCACCCGCCAGCCGTGAGCCGAAGA
>CALESS010000263.1 GCA_937907495.1 uncultured Anaerolineaceae bacterium | reverse complement strand
CCCTGGGCGGCGGCGAGACCCACTCCGCCCTCAGCGGCCTCTCTCACCTGCTGGCAGCCAACGAAAAAGAAGCCCTCCAGCTCGTGCGCCAGGCGCTCTCCTACCTGCCCTCCAATAGCATGGAAAACCCGCCCACCCAGGCCGATGCCCCCCGCGCCGACAACCTGGTGGAAAGCCTCAATTCTGCCATCCCGGCAGACCCCTCCGCCGCCTACAACATGCATGAACTCGTTCAGCAAGTGGTGGATCCCGGTTCCTTCTTTGAGATCATGGGGCTCTTCGCCCGCAATGCCCTCATCGGCTTTGCCCGCATCGGCGGCATGCCGATCGGTGTCGTAGCCCAGGAACCGAGCCAGATGGCGGGTGTAATTGACATGGATGCGGCAGATAAGATCGCCCGCTTTGTCCGCCTGTGCGATTGCTACAACCTTCCGCTGGTCACCTTTGTAGATTCCCCCGGCTTCCTGCCGGGCACCGCCCAGGAGCACCGCGGCATCATCCGCCACGGCGCCAAGGCCCTCTTCGCCTATTCCGAGGCCACCGTGCCAAAAGTCAGCGTTGTCACCCGCAAGGCTTATGGCGGCGCTTACATCGTTATGAGCAGCAAATGCCTGGATACCGACACCTGCTTTGCCTGGCCCTCCGCAGAGATCGCCGTGATGGGGCCAGAAGGCGCTGTCAACATCCTCTACCGCAAACAGGTTGAAGCCGCTGAAGATCCGGCAGCCGAACGGGCCCGCCTGGTTAAGGAATACCGCGAAACCTACCTGAACCCCTACCGGGCTGCCAGCACGGGTGATATTGATGAAGTCATTGAACCCCGCGAGACGCGCATGCGCATTTATGCCGCCTTACAAGCCCTGGCGACCAAATCCGTCACCCCGCTGCCGCGGAAACACGGCAACATGCCCGTCTAACAGGAAGGGAAACCAGTATGATGCAAAACCTTTCCAACGCGCTCATCATCACCGTAATTGGCATGGCCCTGGTGTTTGTGGCCTTGCTGCTGCTCTGGCTGATTATGGCGCTGGTGATCAAGATCAAAGATCCGGTGGAAACCGCACCGGAAGCCGGAGAAGAAGACGCCCCGCAGGCCGCACTGCAAGATACACTCCCCCTGCCCGGCACAGACCGCAAACGCCGGGCCGCAGCCGCAGCCGTGGCCGTAGCCCTTCAACTGCACACTTCATCCCCAACTGGATTATCCACCCACGGCCCGGATCACCTCGCCGGGGGTTGGCAGACATCCATCCGCGCCACCAATCTTTCCCGGCGCTCTCAATTGTTTGGCCGAAAACAGCGAGGATAGAACTATGAAAATGCGTATCAAGATTGACGAACAAACTTTTGAAGTTGAGGTGGGCGATCTTTCCGCACGGCCGATCAGCGCCCTTGTGGATGGTGAAACCTTTGAAATTTGGCCGGAGGAAATGGAAGCCAGCCCGGCGCCTGTTGCCATGCCAGCGATCCCCACTCCGGCCCGGGTTCCTGCTGCACCCCGCCCGGCCCCGGTGGAGGTTGCCAGCGGGGGCGCCGGTTCAGTGAACGCACCCATTCCCGGGTTGATCCTCTCCATCGCCGTCAAAGAAGGCGAGAGCCTCAAAGCCGGGCAGGAGATCTTAACCCTGGAAGCGATGAAGATGAAAAACGTGATCCGCGCCCCACGGGCGGGCAAAGTGGCCGCCCTGCGGGTGGCGGTTGGCGACCATGTGAGGCACGGCCAGGCGTTGATGGATTACGCCGAATAGGGGTATGGCGTGAATATATCCGACCTTTTCTCCCAAATTTTTAGCGGCTTCGGCTCCTTCACCTGGGGCAACGCGCTGATGATTGCCGTCGGGCTGGTGCTGATTGCCCTGGCTGTCATCAAAGAATATGAACCCGTCCTCTTGCTGCCCATTGGCGTGGGTTGCATCCTGGCAAACCTCGGCATGGCGGTCAACATGGCAGAAGGCGCCTGCGCCCTGCCAGACCAAGGCTTCATGACTGTGCTCTACTGTGCCGGCATCAAGACGGAACTCTTCCCGCTGTTGATCTTCATCGGCGTCGGCGCCATGATTGACTTCAGCCCGTTGCTGGCAATGCCCCAGATGGTTGTACTGGGTGCAGCCGGGCAATTCGGCATTTACGCCACCCTCATCCTCGCCACCTTGCTCGGCTTCCCGATGAATGAGGCAGCTTCCATCGGCGTCATTGGCGCCATTGATGGACCAACCGCCATCTTCGTGGCATCCAAGCTGGCGCCAGAGATGCTCGGCCCGATTGCGGTGGCGGCCTATTCGTACATGAGCCTGATCCCCATCATCCAGCCGCCGGTCATGCGCCTGATGACCACCCGCAAAGAGCGCCTGACCCGCATGGAATATGCCGCCAAACCCGTTTCCAAGCGCGCCCTCATCATCTTCCCGATTGTGGTCGTGATCGTGGTCTCGCTGGTGGCTCCTTCGGCTGCCCCCCTCATCGCCACCCTGATGCTCGGCAACCTGCTGCGCGAAGCCGGTGTGGTGGATCGCTTGAACAAATCGGCCCAGAATGAAATCATCAACGTCGCCACCCTTTTCCTTGGCCTGACCATCGGCGCCACCATGACGGCTGCCAAGTTCTTGCAGGTGGAAACCCTGATG
>CALESS010000262.1 GCA_937907495.1 uncultured Anaerolineaceae bacterium | reverse complement strand
GATATGGAGGTGGAGAGGATGAATAATCCGGATGCGACAAACCAGGCCCTGGCAATTTTGCGGAATGGGGAGAACTTTCAATGGTATGTCATAACCCTGCTGGCGCTGGTGGTGTATATCTATGCCAATGAAATCCACAAAAAGAATTGGAATGGCGTGGCTGCCGGCCTGGCTCTGTACGTGGTTCATTGGTTCTACGAGATCGTGAATGCGCTTATTCAGCACTTCAGTGGGCATGCCCTGTGGACGGTTCCGACCGGAACGTCCTACCTGCTGCTGGTGGGGGTGGGGGTGGAGTTGAGCCTGATGTTCTCGGTGGCCGGCCTGGTGATGAGCAAGCTGCTGCCGGCAGACCCAAAGCAGAAGGTCCTGGGTATGAATAATCGGGTGGTGTTTGCGGTGGGGAATGCCGCATTCTTCTCCCTTGTGGAAATTTTCCTGGCCACCACCCCGGCATTTGTCTGGGTATACCGCTGGTGGGGCGCAATTCCGGTATTCCTTACGGTGTACATTCCCTTTTTCCTGGCGGCCTTCTTTGCCTTCGATTGGCCGAATAAAGTACGCATCCGGTTCATCGCCGGGATGGGCAGCCTTAATATCATTTTGCTGATCATTTTTGCCGGTATTTTGCGCTGGATTTAGGACCCGGAAGAATTTCCAAAAAGCCATCGAGAAATGAGACAAATGGGGTAAAATAATTACAGCTTGATTCCTTGACATCCAAAAAAGGCAGGTGAGAATGCGTCCTGTAGCTGCTGAACCCGTCCAAATTTACCGGTATTCTTCACAGGGGTGGGAAGCTCAAGAAACAGGGGTCATCGAGGAGGCGAGCGTTGCCCTGGCAGTAAATGGAGAGGAATGGTTGACCTTTACCTGTACCCCCACGCACCTGGAAGAATTATGCGTGGGGTTCTTATTTAACGAAGGCGTCATTCAAAGTTATGCTGAAGTGCAAGCGCTGACGGTCTGCGCGGATGGCAGCCATGTAGATGCCTGGTTGAGCCGGAGTGTAACCCGGCCGGGCCAGTGGCGCCGGACTTCGGGTTGCACCGGCGGTGTGACGATGGCTGCAACAGACGGGTTACCGCCCAAGTTGGTACCGGGTGACCTGACAGCGCAGCAGGTGCGGGATGGGATGAGCCGGCTGCTGGCAGCTCAAACCCTCTACCGGCAGACCCGCGGCTTGCATTGCTCCACCTTGTTTGACGGAGTGAATATCTTGCAAATCGCCGAAGACATTGGCCGGCATAACACGCTTGATAAACTGGCCGGGATGTTGCTGAAAACCGGGCCAGTTCCGCAGCCGGTGATGGTATTCACCACGGGCCGGGTCAGCTCGGAGATGCTGCAAAAATCAGCCCGGATGGGCGCGATGGCGGTGATTTCGCGCACATCCCCTACCACGCTTTCTATTCAGATGGCTGAACAATTGGGCGTAACCCTGATCGGCTATGCGCGCGGCGAACAGTTTAGTGTTTATTCCCACCCGGAGAGGCTAATGGAGCCTGCGGAACGTCCCAGCCGGCCGGTGGTGAATCAGGTAGATTCAGCCTCGGCCAGCTTCTCAGCCTGAGCCAGTTCCTCAGGTGTATTGATGTTGAGGAAGACGAGGCGGCTATCGGCAAACAGGTTGACTTCTTCCAGGGTCAGGGTACGAACTTTGACCTCGGGGAACCAGGAAATCATGCGCTTCTGGCCGCTTTCGATGGCTTGCTCTATGGCTGAGAGACAGGTCTCCCGGCGGTAGACGGCATGAAAGGGTTCAAAGCCATCTCCGGCAGCCGGGATAACCACATCCACCCCTTCTGCTTCGAGCAGTTCCACCTGTTTTTGCAGCAAGGCGAGGCTGGGGAAGGGCATATCGGTAGCAACGACGGCCACGGCCGGGGTGCTGGCGTGGTAAAGGGCGGTCCTCAGCCCCTCCAGGGCGCCCTGGTTGGGAACCAGGTCTGGAAAGGCTGGTAGGCCTAGAAAAGCCAGCTCTTGTGGCTGGTTGGAAGTAATGATCACTTCGGCAGCCAGAGGCTGTAAACGCTGGATGACGCGCTGGATGAGCGGCTGGCCCAGGAACGGCACCAGGGCTTTATTCCTTCCCATGCGGGAGGATTGCCCGCCAGCCTGAATGACAAGGGTTGTTTTCATGACTATAATTATACTGAAACTCGTCTGAATTTAAAAAACGAGCCGGAGACTGCAAAAAATGGAAGAAATTGACCTTACCCAATTACAACCCCAACTGGCGGAGTTCGCCTCCCAGGGCCGGACGGCCTTGCTTCCAGCCCTCGAGGCTGTCCAAAAGCTTTACGGATACGCCCATCCCCTGGCATTGCGAGAGGTAAGCCGCACACTCGGCGTTCCCCTGGCGGATATTTACGGAGTGGTGGATTTTTACTCACTATTTTATGCAGAACCAGTGGGGAAGACGGTTATTCACGTTTGCGGAGACCCGGCCTGTGCGATGGCGGGTGCAGATGGGGTGCTAAAACTGGCCGCCCGTAAGGTGGAACAACAGGTGCTGGAGGGCGAGCAAATCAACACCATCACCGTGGAACGGAGCGCCTGCCTGGGTTTATGCGAACATGCCCCGGCATTGCTGGTGCAGGGAGCTGCAGTGGGGCAGGCCAGCCGGCGCACCTGGGAAGAGCTGGCGGAAGGACGCACCCATCGCCCGCATTCGATTATCGGGGGTGATATCCGCATTCTGACGGCCAATTGCGGTCATGGACATACGACCTTCTTAAATGAGTACCGGGCGCGTGGCGGCTACGTAGGCCTCCGGCGGGCATTGAAGATGACCCCGCTGGAAGTAATTGAGATGGTGAAGGCGTCCGGCCTGGTTGGGCGGGGTGGGGCTGCTTTTCCGACGGGCATCAAGTGGGAGGGGGCAGCCCGGGCTGCCGGGGATCAGAAGTACGTGGTGGTGAATGCAGATGAGGCGGAACCGGGGACCTTCAAGGACCGGGTGATGATGGAAGATGATCCGCACCGGGTACTGGAGGGGCTGATCATTGCCGCCTATGCCATTGGTGCCAGCAAAGGGTACTGGTACATCCGGGGGGAGTATGCCTACTCGTATCAAGTGGCGAGGA
>CALESS010000261.1 GCA_937907495.1 uncultured Anaerolineaceae bacterium | reverse complement strand
GCTGGAGGGCCTGGTTGAGGTGGATTTGGCAGGGCGGCGGGTGGTTTTTGGCACGGCTTTCCCTCGATTTCAGAGCTTTTGTTCTAAAATATTCTATCATATATCCGGCTGCGGATAGGTCCACCCGGTGATTCCGTCCGGGTGACCGGCTGGTCGCCCATGGCGGGCCGCCCCGGAAATTACACTGTCATCTTTTATTCCACGCCCAGGGCAATTTTGGTGGCGCGGAAAGCCAGCGGCGGCAGGTTGTTGCGCTCGAAAAAGCCCACCTGGTCTGCATCATCCCCCGCCTGCAAGTCACCACCCACGATATCCGCCCGATAGAGGATGAGAAAATCTGCGCCGCGCCCGTGTTCCTGCCCGGGGATCACCTGCAAGAGGTCCTTAACCCGCACCAGCAGGCCGGTTTCCTCCCGGCATTCCCGTTCCGCCGCCCGGGCCGGGTCTTCCCCGGCATTCACAAACCCGGCCGGCAGCGACCATTCCCCCTGGTGTGGCTCGTTCACCCGGCGGGTCAACAACACCCTGCCCTCCTTCTCCACCAGCACAGCCGCGGCCACTTTTGGGTCCTCAAACTGAATCCAATCACACGCCGGGCAGTGGGGTCGCTGGGCGCCAAACAAAAACGCCATCCGCAGGGGAGTGGCGCAAAAAGGGCAATAAATAAAGGCGCGGCGGGACAAACCCTCTACCTTCGCCGAAACCGCAGGGCCAGTACTGCAAAAAGAATGGCCAGGCCAAATGCCCCGGCGGTAACCCAGGGCTGCCAACCGCCGGACTGATGGTCCGCTTCGGCATCCCGCGGCAGCGGGTCCGCTGTGATTACCTGCCCCTGCTCTGCTTCGGCGGGCAAACCCAGGATCAGGCCTCCCCCGCTATTATCTTCGATCGTGTGAGGTGCAACGGCATCCGGCGGGGAATCGGGTTGATTTGGATCCGCCGGCAGCAGCGTTGGAGGAGTTTCCGGGGTCGGTACAGGCATTTTGCCGTCCGAAAGGCCGGGAGAAGTATCCGGTCCTCCTCCTCCCCCCATGCCCATCCCCACCGGTGAGGGATTTCCCCAGGTGATGATCATCGGCGTGGGTTCAGAAAGCTCTTTGGTAGCTGCCTCTGGTGCAGATGCCATCATCGGCGCCTGCGAGGCCATCGGCAAGAATTGACCGAGCAGCATGACCCCGGCAACGAAGGTCGCAGCGATCGAGGCGAAGGAGAAAGTGGGAACCCAGCCGCGCCATAGCTTGCGACGGGCGGGAGCCATCTCCGGGCGGAGGGTGAAATTACGCGGGGCGCGGCGGTGGGGCGCCGCCTTTAAAACTGCCCGGGTTTGTTTGAGATCCTCCAGGCATACCCGCAAATCAGCGCGGTCAGCCAGGCGCTTTTCCAGATCCGCCTGCTCCCGGGGGGAGAGGCGCGCATCCAGAAAATCGGAAAGCTGCTGCCATTCTCGGTTTGTAATTTGAGTCTTCATGGTTGTCCTTCACCAGAAAGACGGAATTTTGCCGGTAAAAGTTCCCAAAAACCCTGCAGGCAATCCCGCAATTTAAGGCGGGCACGCGCCAGGCGGCTTTTGATGGTGCCAAGCGGTTTGCCAATCACCACCGCCACTTCCTGGTAGTCCATTCCTTCCACATCCACCATCACTGCAACCACCCGGAACTCATCCGGGAGTTCTTGCAGGCAATGCTGCACCGCCCGGTCCAGTTCTGCCGCGCTCACCTGCTCTTCCGGCGAGGGAGAATCATCCGCCAGCCAGGCCGGGGATTCAATTTCTTCCTCTTCATCCGGGTCATAGGGGGTGAGGGGCACAGTCGGACGGCGCTGGCGGCGGCGCAATTCATCGTAACAGGCATTGGTCACCATGCGCATCACCCAGGCCTTGAACGACCCGCCGCGAAAATCTGCCAGGTGCCGGTATGCGGAGATGAAGGCGGTCTGGGTCACATCCTCGGCGGCATCCTCATCCGACAGCATGCGGTAAGAGACGTTAAAGGCCATATCCTGGTAGGCCAACACCAGGCGGTTGAACGCATCGAGGTCGCCTTGCAAAGCCGCATGTACCAGCGCTAATTCATCCATAACATCATTATATACGAACTAATGCTCAATGCCAGGCAGATAACGGTAGACATTTCCGCTTTCCACGTGGTCCACTTCCTCCAACCGGCCATTGAAGATTTCTTTATACGGGTCGCTCTCCGTGATCATATAGGCATTTCCCCAAACGTAATCCAGCCCGATCCGGTCCAGGTACTGGTATGCCTTGCCCGCCTTGAGCAGTTGGAAATACTCATTACTATTGATCAGGCCATCCAGGGGGACAACGGTGCGATCCTGGATGAAGTAGCCGATCACGCCAGCCCCGGTACAGCCCACCAGGGAGCCAGGCTCCGTCAGCCGTTCTATGCCCAGGGCCTCCAACTTGTAGTTGTTGGCATTGATCGGCAGAACCACCGGCGGCGTGCGCTGGACAGTGGTGGCGGCAAAGGTGTAGAAGAGAAAGGCTGAGAGAATACCCACCCCCGCCCATACAAGGCGCGGGCCGGCTTTCCAGCGCTTTAGTTGCTGCACCAACCCCTCTACCACGATGCCCAGCACCAGGGTGATGACCAGCATTT
>CALESS010000260.1 GCA_937907495.1 uncultured Anaerolineaceae bacterium | reverse complement strand
ACTGGCATACCACGGCGGGGTGATCCCCTTCGGGGCGACCTTCCTGGTATTTTCGGATTACATGCGCCCGGCTATCCGGCTTTCGGCGCTCTCTCATCTCGGCTCGATCTGGATCTTCACCCACGATAGCATCGGGGTCGGCGAAGATGGCCCCACCCACCAACCGGTGGAACACCTGGCTGCCCTGCGTGCCATCCCCAACCTGGTCACCTTGCGCCCGGGGGATGCCAACGAAGTGCGGGTGGCCTGGCAGGTGGCCGTTGAAAACCGCCACCGCCCCACCCTGCTGGCCCTCACCCGCCAGGCTCTGCCCACGCTGGATCGCAGCCTTTACGCCGCGGCGGATGGGGTACGCAAAGGCGCCTATGTGCTGGCGGACCTGGGCAACGGCAGACCGCAGCTCATCCTGATGGCTACCGGCTCGGAGCTGGCTCTGATCGCCGCCGCCGGGGAGCAGTTGGCCGCCCAGGGCGTGAGCGTGCGTCTGGTTTCCTTCCCCAGTTGGGAGCTTTTCAGCGAGCAAGAGGCAGCCTATCAAGAATCGGTGCTGCCGCTTGATATACGCCGCCGGCTGGCGGTGGAAGCCGGGGTGACCCTGGGCTGGCATCGCTGGGTCGGCTGTGAGGGCCGGGCAATCGGCCTGGACCGCTACGGAGCCTCCGCCCCGGCGGGTGAAATCTTCAAACACCTGGGCTTTACCGTTGAAAATGTGGTGAATACGGCATTGGAATTGTTGAAGTAACCCACAGGAGGAACAAAGGATGAACACTTCGCAACAGCTCTTCCAGGCGGGACAATCCATCTGGTACGACAATATTCAGCGCAAACTGCTGCAAAATGGCGAGATGGCGCGCATGATCCGCGATGGGGAAATCCGCGGCGTCACCTCCAACCCGAGTATCTTCATGAACGCCATCGCCAAAACGGCGGATTATGACGCCAGCCTGATCCCCGGAAAATCGGCGGAAGAAGCCTTCTTCCAACTGGCGATCGAGGATATCCAGGCCGCTACGGACCTCTTCCAGCCGCTCTACGTGGAGAGCGAGGGCGGGGATGGATATGTCAGCCTGGAAGTGAGCCCCTACCTGGCCAACGATACGCAGGCCACCCTGGCGCAGGCCAAATCCCTCTGGCAGCGGGTGAACCGCCCCAACCTGATGGTCAAAATCCCGGCGACACTGGCCGGGCTGCCCGCCATCACGGAAGCCATTGCAGCGGGCGTAAACATCAATGTCACCCTGATCTTTTCGCTGGAGCGGTACGCCGAGGTGATGGATGCCTACCTGGCCGGGCTGGAAAAACGCCTGGCCGCCGGCCTGCCGCTGGAGCGAATCGCCTCGGTGGCCTCGTTTTTCGTTTCGCGGGTGGATAGCAACGTGGATGCCCGCTTACAGAAGATCATCCAGGCCGGGGGTGAATCCGCCGCCAAAGCGGAAAGCCTGCTTGGCAAGGCAGCCATCGCCAATGCCCGCCTGGCCTATGCCGATTTCCAGCGGGTTTTCAGCTCGGAACGCTTCCTCCAATTGAAAGCCCACGGCGCGCGGGTGCAGCGGCCCTTGTGGGCCTCCACCAGCACCAAGAACCCGGCTTACCGGGACGTGCTGTATGTGGAAGAGTTGATCGGCCCGCACACCGTCAACACCGTTCCGCCGCAAACGCTGACTGCTTTCCTCGATCACGGGAAAGTCCGCCCCAGCCTGGAGGAGAACCTGACAGAAGCCCGCCAATCCCTGGCTGATTTGGAAAACCTGGGCATTTCCATGGCGGAGGTAACCTACGAACTGGAAGTGGAGGGCGTGAAAGCCTTTGCCGATGCCTTTACCGTGTTGCTCAAAGCCATTGAAGAGCGCCTGGGAGCGGTTTCGTAAGACAGCTTGTCCTTGGGTTTAAGACCAGTCCGCAGCGAGCAAAAATAACAAATAAGGCGCACCCAAAATCGGGTGCGCCTTTGTATACAATCGGTGCGGCTTTACCTGGTGCTGATGAGTACCGCCCGTACCACCACCCGGTTGTTGTAGCTGTTGGTGGTTTCGTTAAAGCCCTGGCAGGTGATCAGCGTCAGCCAGGATTTATTCTCGTGCCGTAGCGGAGTCATATCCGTGGGGCGCAGGCGTTGGACGGTACGCACTTCGTAGGTGTAGGCCACCCCATAGGCATGGACCACAATCCGGTCACCATAGCCCAGGGTATGCAAGTCCACGAACGGCCCAACCGAGCCATCCGCATCATACACATGGGCAGTAACCACCGAGTTACCGGAGAAGCCGGGGAAAGCCGTCCCCTGCAGCCAACCCGCTTGTTCCTTCAACCACTGCACATCCCAGCCATTTTTCTCCAGCGGGACGCCAACAATCGGCACTTGCACGGCCAGGTCGGGGATTTCCACCCAGACACTGCCGAGGGCCGCATAGCGGACATCCATCGGGCCGAGGGCGGTGAGAACACCCGGGGCGAAACCGGTTTCCGGCAGCACCAGGCTGGAGGGGTAATCCACGTTCACCGTGTCCATTGCGCCGTAAATATCCACATCCGAGCCGGGGTTGAAGAACCGCTCGTAGGAGAGTGGATTGTAGGGCGATTGCGGGTCTATCACGTCACCGGGGAGGCTGGTCCAGGCCACCGTGGCGGTGTTAACCGCCTTCTGGCCGGGTGAAAGCGCCCCCAAGCGGGCCTGGAAGCGCAGAACCGTGGGCTGCCCGGTGTTGGCAAACACATCCCAGGTGACCACCAAGCGGGCCAGATCATTCGTATCAATCAGGGTGGGTGTCTGCCCGCTGACCAGGGTCAGGGTTCCGGGCACATAGGCCAGGTTACCCGGCAGGGTGTCAACCAGGGTTACATTGTACGCATCCGAATTGGAATCGGCCGTGTGGGCAACGGTGAGGGTGTAGGTGAGGAGGGTTCCGGGCAGCGCCGAAGGCTGGCTGACGGTTTTGGAAATACTGAGTTCCGGCTCGCTGATACCCACAGGAGGTGCGGTGAGTTCCAGGCTGCCGCCGGTCCACTGCCAGAGCGCAGCATTGTTGAGCTGCACACCCCGCAGATTTTCAGCGCTATCCAGCACCACCACCTGGTAGCGCACGGTGAGATCCTGCTCCGCTGAACCCGAATTATTGACGGTACCAAAGGTGATGTCCATCTTGCGGCCTGCATCCGCCGGGTTGGTGCTGGCAGACGGCTCGCGGCTGATCACCATCGCCTGCTCGCAAATTTGGTCGAATGGCAGGGGAGAAGCCGTAAGCCCGGCCGGGGCGACAATTTGGCAATTCACAAACGCCAGGCCGCGGTCGAGGATATCCGTCAGCATCAAGTCATTGAGGGTGATGCCGCCATCGAGGCTTATCTTCACTTCGTAAGTCAGGAGTTCGCCAATCGCCACATCCGGCAGGACGGTATCTGCAAGGCTATGCGCAACAATTTGCTTACCGCCCGCTCCGATCTGGTCCGTATCCTCATCCGTATTGTTATCCGGGTTGGGATCTTCCCCATTCGACCCGTCATCCACCGCTGCCGCCACGTTGGTCAGGAAGGTAATACTGCCATCCAGGTCCGGGTCCACCAGGACGGTGAGGGCGCGGGTGATGTTTCCACCGGCAGGCAGGCTGGCCACGGTCCAGGTAACGGTGCGGGTGGCTGCCGCATAGGTTCCACCATCGCTGGCGGATTGGAAGATCAGCCCTTGCGGCAGTGTATCGGTGATGGTGACCCCGGTGGCTTCCTGCGTACCCTGGTTGGTGATGCTCAGGGTGTAGGTAAGTTCACTTCCGGGCGTCACCTGGTCCACGCCATCCGTCTTGCTGATGACCAGGTCGGGAGCGGCGCTGATCGGGGTGTTGTCATCATCCGAGTTATCCTGCGGCGTCGGGTCATCCCCGTTGGCGCCATCATCGGTGATCGAAGTGGCGTTGACGATCTGTGTCACCCCGGCGGGCAGGGTGCCATCAATGCGCACCGCAAAGGTCAGGGTGAAGGTGGTGCCAGCCGCGATTTGGGCCCCACTCCACGTGCAGGCACTGCCCGCACTGGCATCCGGCGTGCAAATCCAGCCGGCGGTGGAGGAAGCTGCTTCAAAGGTGGTGTATTGGGGCACTGTCTCGCTCACCACGATGTTGGTAGCCGCCTGGGTGCCGTGATTGGTCACAATCAGATTGTAAGCCACCACTCCGCCCGGAACCCCCACCGCGTCACTGTCCGACTTGGTAATGGAAAGGTCGGGCCGGGCATCCAGCGGCGTGATTTCATCGTCCGAGTTATCCAGCGGGGTGGGATCCTCGCCATTCGTACCATCATCGTCAATGACGGCGGAGTTGCCGATGGTTTCCACTCCGGCCGGGATGGCCAGGGAAATGCGGACGGCAAAAGTAATCGAGCCGCTGCCGCCGGCTGCCAGGTTGCCGAGCGTGTAAACACAGGCTGTACCTGCCACCGAGCCATCCGGGCAGCTCCAGCCGCCACTGCTGTTGACCGCCACAAACACGGTATTCGCAGGCACCACTTCGGTGATGGTGACGCCGGTGGCAGACTGGTTGCCCCCATTGGCATAGGTTAGCGTGTAAACGAGCACCTCACCCGGCAAAACAATTGTGGCCGGGCTGGATTTAATGAGCGTGAAGTCCGGCGCAGCATCCAACGGGGTGAATTCATCATCCGAATTGTTATCCGGGTTGGGATCATTGCCCTGGGTGCCGTCATCCGCAATCGCTGCGGTATTGGCAACCTGGGTTACACCCGCCGGGAGGGGATTATCCACCAGCACTGCAAATGTGACCGAACCATTGCCGCCTGCCACGACTGAACCAATATCCAGGGTACAGGTGGAGCCTGCACTGCCATCCGGCGTGCAAACCCAACCGGCTGTGCTGGAGGCGGCGTGGAAGGTGCTATTCAAGGGGACGGTCTCCGTTATTGTGACGTTCAAGGCCGTGCCAGTGCCGGTATTTTGGAAGGCCAGGGTGTAAACAACCACCTCACCGGGGGCGGCAGAGGCCACCGCATCCGATTTGATGATGGCGAGGTCCGGGGCGGTGCCGGTATATTCAGCGCTGGAATTGGCTGACTCGACCGTCAGGCTTCCAAAACTACCGCTGGCAAATGCGGTATTGACCACCGTCCCGGCCAAGGTAACGACCGGTCCGACCACGCAAGAGGTGGATTGATTGGGCAGCAAGGGATCGGTGAAGGTGCAGCCGCTCGTGGACAGATCCGGATCGGTGACCGAAACCGGGCTGAGAGTGACATTCCCGGTATTGGTGATCTCAAAGCGATAGTAAACTGAGCTGCCTTCCGCCACGGTGATTGACGAAGACCATGGGCCGCTGGCTGTGGTGGAGATTTGTTTCAGCAAGGCAACAGCCGGGTGTTGCTCGGCGGTCACGGTTTCGCTGTCGGTCAGGGAATCCACCGGGCTGCCGCCAAACGTTCCGCTGGCGTAGGCGATGTTGGTGACACTGCCCGCATCCAGGTCGGGTTGGGTGATGGTGTAGCTGGCGGTGCAGGTGATGCTGGCTGCCGGGGCCAGGGTTGCCGTGGCAGGGCAGGTGACCGTTGCCCGGTCATCCGTCACTGTGAAGGGGCCGCTCAAGGTGACGTTGCCGCTGTTGGTCACCAGGTAGCTGTAGCTGATGGTGTCACCCACCGCATCGTAGGTGGCGGGGCTGGCCGTCTTGACGATGGTCAGGGCCGGGTGTTGCTCGGCGGTCACGGTTTCCGTGTCGGTCGGGGAATCCACCGGGCTGCCGCCAAACGTTCCGCTGGCGTAGGCGATGTTGGTGAC
>CALESS010000259.1 GCA_937907495.1 uncultured Anaerolineaceae bacterium | reverse complement strand
GAATCGCTCAAGACCTGGTAAGCTTCGTTGATGTCTTTGAACTTTTCTTCAGCCCCCGGCTCTTGGTTGATATCCGGGTGGTATTGCTGAGCAAGGCGGCGAAACGCCGCCTTGATCTCTTGCGTGGAGGCACCCGGTTGGATGCCTAAACTTGCGTAATAGTCTTTACCCATACCCTTGCAGCCTTAAAGACTGCGGTATTCGCCGTCAATGACATCGCCATCCTCGGGCGGGTTGCCATCATCCGGACCTTGGGTAGTCGGGCCTTCGGGGCCTTCCCCGGGGGTGCCTTCTTGCGGGCCGGGCTGTTCATACAGGCTGCCGCCCACCTTCTGGATCAAATCACCCAGGTCACCGGCTGCCTTGCGAATGGCTTCAATGTCTTCACCACCCATGGCGGTCCGTACGGTTTGAATCAAATCCTCAACCTGCTTCTTGGTATCTGCGGGGACTTTGTCGCCGGCATCTTTGAGGGCGTTTTCAGCAGTGTAGGCCACGGTATCGGCGTGGTTGCGGGCTTCGATCAGCTCGCGGCGCTGGCGGTCGGCTTCAGCATGGCTTTCGGCTTCCTGGCGCATCTTATCCACTTCGTTCTTGGAGAGACCCGAGGAGGCGGTGATGGTGATATGCTGGCTGCGGCCGGTGGCTTTATCCTTGGCGCTCACCTCGAGGATGCCGTTGGCGTTGATTTCAAAGGTCACTTCAATCTGCGGGATGCCGCGCCGGGCAGGCGGAATGCCATCCAGGATGAAGCGGCCCAGGCTCTTGTTATCGGTAGCCATGGGGCGTTCGCCCTGCAGAACATGGATTTCGACCTGGGTCTGGCCATCGGCTGCGGTGGAGAAGATCTGCGATTTGCGGATCGGAATGTTGGTGTTGCGTTCCACAATCGGGGTGGCTACGCCGCCCAGCGTTTCAACGGAAAGGGTCAGCGGGGTCACATCCACCAGCACCACGCCGCGCACTTCTCCGCCCAGCACACCCGCCTGGATGGCGGCGCCAATGGCGACCACCTCATCCGGGTTGACGCCCCGGTGGGGTTCTTTGCCGAATTCCCGGCGCACGGCTTCCACCACGGCAGGCATACGGGTCATCCCACCGACCATGACTACTTCGGCAATATCGGCGGCTTTTAAGCCCGCATCCGAGAGCGCCCGGCGCACCGGTTCAAGCGTCTTGCTGATCAAATCATTGGTCAACTGCTCCAGGCGGGCGCGGGTGAGGGTGATCACCAGGTGCTTGGGGCCTGTGGCATCGGCGGTGATATAGGGCAGGTTGATTTCGGTCTGCACCATGGAAGAAAGCTCAATTTTTGCCTTTTCTGCCGCTTCGCGCAGGCGCTGCAAGGCCTGGCGGTCTTTCCGCAGGTCAAAGCCATCGTTGGCTTTCTTGAATTCTTCCACCAGGTAATCCATAATCCGCTGGTCGAAGTCATCGCCGCCCAGGAAGGTATCCCCCGAGGTGGACTTGACTTCAAACACGCCTTCACCCACATCCAGCACGGAAATATCGAAGGTGCCGCCACCGAGGTCGTACACGGCAATCACTTCGTTCTTTTTCTTATCCAGGCCATATGCCAGGGAAGAAGCGGTCGGCTCGTTGATGATGCGCAGCACTTCCAAACCGGCGATGCGACCGGCATCTTTGGTGGCATTGCGCTGGGCATCGTTGAAGTACGCCGGCACCGTGATGACAGCCTGGGTGACCGGCTCGCCAAGATAGGCTTCGGCATCCGCCTTCAGCTTGGCCAGGATCATGGCGCTGATCTCCGGCGGGGAGTATTCCTTACCATCCAACTGCACGCGGACATCGCCATTGGGAGCTTTGCTCACCTTGTAGGGGATGCGCGGCAGGGCGCGCTGTACCTCGGCGTCATCGAACTTGCGGCCCATGAAGCGCTTGATCGAGTAGATCGTATTTTCCGGGTTGACCACAGCCTGGTTGCGGGCCGGGCGGCCAACCAACCGCTCATGGTTTTTATTGACGGCCACCACCGAGGGCAGCAGGCGTTCGCCTTCCGCGGTGGGGATGACGACCGGTTCACCGCCGATCATAACGGCGGCAACAGAGTTGGTCGTTCCTAAATCAATACCTATGATTTTACTCATCTTTTTTTCTCCTAACGTGCGACTCTGACCAGGGCCGGACGGATAATCCGGTCACCGATCCTATAACCTTGTTGAACCACCTCGATGATCTGCCCGGATTTCAATTTGGGGTGATCTTCGTGGGTGATGGCCTCGTGCAGCGCCGGGTCAAATTCCCCGCTGGCCGGAATGGGCTGAACGCCCTCGGCCTCAAGAATGGCCTGCAGCTTGCGCACGATCAATTCAATCCCGCGTGCCCATTCCGCAGCCTCACCCGCTTGGGGGGCATTCACCAGGGCACGCTGTAAATCATCCAGGATAACCAGGTATTTCTTTACCACGTTGGCGGTGACTACCTGGTTTTGAGCGCTTTGTTCGCGCTCGATGCGCTGCTTGAAATTACGCAGGTCCGCGCGCTCCCTTCCCCAGCCTTCCAGGTACTCCTTGGATTGCTGACGCAGTTCCGCCAACTCGGCTTGCAGGGCTTCAAATTCGGCTGCCGGTATACTCACAGTTTCCTCCTGCGAGCTGGCAGGAGCAGTTTTTTCCGCCGGCTTCTGGTCCGGGATCCCCTGTTTTTTTCGTGTTTTCTTTGGCTCCATCCAGTTCACCTCGCAATTTCAGTAGGTTCATTCCCCAATGTCTCGCTGACCAGGTCGCTCAGCAGGCTTGTGAGAATTCGAACGGTTGATATGTTGCGCCCATACGGCATGCGTATCGT
>CALESS010000258.1 GCA_937907495.1 uncultured Anaerolineaceae bacterium | reverse complement strand
TACGGCCCGTAAGCTGAAGCGTGCGTTACAGCCCGCAAGCTAAAGCATGCGTTACAGGGCGCAAGCTAAAGCTTGCGTTACATCCCACATGCTAAAGCGTGCGTTACGGCCCGCAAGCTGAAGCGTGCGTTACGGCCCGCAAGCTGAAGCATGCGTTACAGCAAACCAATGATGTGAGGACGGCTAGGAAATTACCCCCAGCCGGCGGCCGATTTTTGCAAAGGCCGCCAGCCCGGCATCCAGGTCGGCGCGGGTGTGGGTGGCAGAGATCATGACGCGAATGCGGGCCTTGCCGCGGGGCACGGTTGGGAAACCCAGTGCCATGGCAAAAACGCCCTCTTCAAAAAGCTCCCGGCTGAATTGCTGTGCCAGCGGCGCCTCCCCGAGCATGACGGGGGTGATTGGGGTGGTGGAAAGGCCGGTGTCAAAGCCCAGATCTTTCATTTTCTCCTTGAAGTAGGCGGCATTTTCCCACAGGCGGTCCACCAATTCGGTGGAGCCTTCCAACAGATCAATGGCGGCGATGGTGGCAGCCACATCCGCGGGCGGGACGGCGGAGGAGAACAGGAAGGGCCGGCCGCGCAGGCGCAGCCATTCGATGATCAGGGAATTGCCCGCCACAACACCCCCCACCACGCCAAACGCCTTGGAGAGTGTGCCTACCTCGATATCAACTTTCCCATGCAAGTGGAAGTGATCCACAATACCGCGCCCGCCATGGCCAAGCACCCCTTCGCCATGGGCATCATCCACCATCAACAAGATGTCGTGGTGATTGGCAATCTCACAGATTTTATCCAGGGGGGCATAGTCGCCATCCATGCTGAAGACGCCATCGGTCACAATCAAGGCCCGGCGGTAGGTGCCCGCCGCCGCCTGGATTTGCTTCTCCAGGTCTGCCATATCCACGTGGGCATAGCGGATGATCTGGGCACCGGAGAGGCGGCAGCCATCAATGATGCTGGCGTGATTCAATTCGTCGGTGAAGATTACATCTTCTTTGCCCACCAGGGCCGGGATGGTTGCGGTATTTGCCGCAAAACCGGATTGGAAGGTGATGGCGGCTTCCACACCTTTGAATTTTGCCAGGCGCCGTTCCAATTCCAGGTGGATGTCCATGGTTCCGGCGATGGTGCGCACCGCCCCGGGACCCACCCCGTAGGTGTTCATAGCCTCCTGCGCCGCTTTGACCATCGCCGGGTGGTTGGCCAGCCCCAGGTAATTATTGGAGCAGAAGTTCAACACCCGTTTGCCATCCACGACCAGCCAGGCGCCTTGCGCGGAGCCAATGGTGCGGATGCGGTTATACAGCCCGGCTTCTTTCAGACCGGCGATTTCCTCTTGAATCCAATCCATCCGATGGGAC
This sequence comes from uncultured Anaerolineaceae bacterium, assembly GCA_937907495.1. Lineage (GTDB taxonomy): Bacteria > Chloroflexota > Anaerolineae > Anaerolineales > Anaerolineaceae > CALESS01. The sequence goes on along the minus strand of CALESS010000258.1, from coordinate 1,218 downwards.
ATGCGTTCTCCTGTTTGTATCCTGAGTGGGAGGATCATCCAATGATCCCTGGAAATTATACGATTATTCTTCGCGTTTATCTTCTGTCAAATAGCCCATTTCCACCAGTGCATTGATCACCGATTCTTCGCTGCCCGGCCGGATTAAAAGAGTGGTCGGGTTAAGCTCTTCGAGAATGAAACGGGCTGCTTTCGTTTTGCGCAGAGCAGCCACAATCTCCGGGGATGCCAGCCGGAGCAGGGTGCCGCTTTGCAGATTGGCCTGCACATTCAATTTTTCCCAACGCTCCACGGCTTCCACCAGGCGGGGGGAGATGGGGTCGGCGGAATGTTTACGCAGCAGGCTCACCAGGTGGCTGGAGCGCAAACCTTGCTGGCGGGCGGCGGAAAGCGAGACCGGGGTGATGGAACACACCATTTCGGCGCCTTTTGTCCCATCCCAGCGGCAGCAGCGTAACAAAATATAGCGCGCCGGGCGGGGCAGGTCGGGGGGCAAGCGCATCCGGCCATGGGAGGAGAGGCGCAATTTACCTTCCTCGGCGGGCAGGCCGACCGGCAGACCGCCGCCGAGCAGCGCGTCTGCCCAAGCGGAGGGGCGGAAGGCGGAAACTGGAGCGCCCGGCGCGGGCGTGGCCAGGTCGTACAGGCCGAGCCAGTGCAGTGGACCGGTGATGAAGAAGCGCAAAAGAGCGCCTTCCACCTCATCCCAACTGTTGAAGCCGCGCAGGTAACTTTCACTGCCGGCGCGGCGGATGAACCACGAATCGTAGTCACCGCCGGGGCGTTGAAAATCTGGCTGGCGCTCCTTGATGGCCGCGATGAAGGCCGCCAGGCTCCACCAGCGATCTGCCGGGATGGGGTTCAACAAATCCAGCAGGACGCGCCGGGTGGAAAGAGGATTGTTGGACCAATTGCCTTCAAAGGTCAGACCGGGCAGCAAACCTAATTCATTAAAGGAAGGGTCTGCCAGCCAGCACCGGGTCAACAGAGAGAGGGCTTCGGCGGGCGGGGATTCCAGAAAGGAGCGCACCTCCTCCGGCTGAGGCTGGAGATCGGAATCCAGCAGCCCGGCGGCATGCAGCAAACCGGCCAGGGCCGGCGGGGGTATGGCGGGTTGGAGCGGCAGGGCTTCCAGCGGCTGCCCCAACCGCAGCCAGGCCAGCAGGTTGGCGGATTGCTCCAGGATGGCAGTGGAAGCGGGGAGGTGGTGGGCAGTCTC
>CALESS010000257.1 GCA_937907495.1 uncultured Anaerolineaceae bacterium | reverse complement strand
CGTCAACCTGGGGTATGCCATGGCTTTTGGCATGGTACTGGTGATGTCGCTCACTATGGTGATTTACTACTTCCTGCGGCGGCGCAGTGAAAGGTGGCTGCGACAATGAAAGCCTCCTCATTGTGGTCAAAATTATGGTCGTGGTTGTGGATTGTGCTGGGTGGGCTTTATTTCATCTTGCCGCTGGTGGCTACCTTTGATTTTTCTTTGCGTGCCAAAAAGGGTGAGCTTAGTTTCCTGGCCTATCAACGCCTGTTTGCCGACCCGCAGTTTTTCCAGACCTTCCTCTTTTCGGTCTTGATGGGCCTGCTGACCATTGTGCTCAGCATTTTGCTCATTGTCCCCACCGCCTACTGGATTCGCCTGAAATTGCCCCGGCTGCGGGTGGTGGTGGAGTTCATCAGCATGCTGCCCTTCGTCATCCCGGCCATTGTATTGGTCTTCGGCATGATTCGGGTCTTCAGCGGTCCGCCCTTCTTTCTGACAGATACGCACACCGGGAACATCGTGCTATTGGTGGGGGGATATGTGGTTCTGGCGCTGCCCTACACTTACCGGGCTATTGATACCGGTCTGCAGGCGATTGACGTGCGCTCCCTGACGGAAGCCGCCCAAAGCCTGGGTGCTGGCTGGGGAACGATCATGTTCCGCATTATTTTTCCCAACCTGCGGGTGGCCATCCTGAGCGGTTCTTTTCTCACTTTTGCCATCGTGATGGGTGAATTCACCCTGGCCAGTTTCCTGGTGGGCATCAAGGCCTTTGGCCCTTATATGTCGCTCATCGGGCAGAACAAGACCTACGAATCCTCCTCGCTGGCGATCATCAGCTTTGCCCTCACCTGGGCCGCCATCTGGGTCATGCAGCTCCTCAATCGCGGTCAATCGGAACGCGCCTTGACGGGTGGGCGTTAATTTAGAGATCAGGGATCATTATGGCTTATCTTGAATTGAGCAATATCTCCAAAAAATATGGCAGTACTTTTGCGGTGGAAGATTTTAACCTGCCCATCGAAAAAGGGGAGTTTGTCTCCTTCCTGGGACCCAGCGGCTGTGGAAAAACCACCACCCTGCGCATGATCGCCGGCTTTGAGGTGCCAACTACCGGCACCATCACCCTGGAAGGGGAGGACATAACCAACACCTCTCCCAACCAGCGCAATGTGGGCATGGTCTTCCAATCTTACGCCCTGTTTCCCAACCTGACCGTTTTGCAGAATATCGGTTTTGGCTTGCAAGTGCGCAAGTGGAAGCCGGAAGAGATCCAGAAACGGGCGCTGGAAATGCTGGAGTTAATCCACCTGGAGGAGTTTGGCACGCGCTACCCCTACCAACTTTCTGGTGGGCAGCAGCAACGGGTCTCCCTGGCCCGGGCCCTGGCAATTCAACCGCGCGTCCTGCTGCTGGATGAACCCCTTTCTGCGCTGGATGCCAAGATCCGGGTTGAATTGCGGCTGGAAATCCGACGCATTCAGCAGCAATTGAACATGACCACCGTCTACGTCACCCACGACCAGGAAGAAGCACTTTCGCTCTCCGATCGAGTGGTGGTGATGAGCCGTGGATTGATGGAGCAGGTGGGAACGCCAGCCCAGGTCTATAATTACCCGACCACCGAATTTGTGGCTTCGTTTGTCGGCCAGTTGAACTTGCTGCCGACCTCGCAGGTGGACCTGGTCGGGAAGACGTGCAGCATTGGCGGGCAGCCGGTGCGTTTCTCCCACCATATCCCCCGCCCGGAGGGCTTGCCCCTGCGACTGGCAATTCGACCGGAGGAGATCCAGATCGGCAACGATGGCGAACGCAACCAGTTAAAAGGGCGGGTGGAGGCGGTGATGTTCCTCGGGGCGGTGATCCGCCTGCGGGTGGAAGTGGGGAATGCCACCCTGACGGTTGATTTGTTCAACGAACGCCAGATCACGCTGCCCTCGGCCGGGGATGAGGTTATCATCAGCTTCCCGGAGTATTCCTGCTGGTTGATGTAAGGGTTGGCGAGAATTAGGATGCTTTGTCCCCCAT
>CALESS010000256.1 GCA_937907495.1 uncultured Anaerolineaceae bacterium | reverse complement strand
GGGGTTGCCGGGGTCAGCGGGAACGGGCAAAAAGAACTGGTGGAAACCTTGAGTGGGGTGCGAAAGCCGCTTTCCGGGGTAATTTTGGTAAACGGAAAAAATCTGGCCGGATGCTCGCCGCAAGAAATTTCCAGCGCGGGGGTGGGCCGGGTACCGCAAGACCGCCACGAGGGTGTGGTGGGCGAGATGACCGTCTCCGAGAATATGGCCCTGGATCAAATGGAAGATTTTGTGAAGCGGGGCATCTTGAACCGCAAGAAGATGATGCGGCATGCCAGCGAACTGATTCAAAGGTTTAGCATCAAGGCCAAACCGGGTGACCGTGTGCGCACCCTTTCCGGTGGGAACCTTCAAAAGGTGCTGCTGGCGCGCGTACTTTCCCGCAATCCGCTGTTAATTATCGTACCGCAGCCCACCCGGGGCCTGGATATTGGCGCCAGCGATTACATCCGCGAACAATTGCTGGAACAGCGTAATCGCGGGGCCGGGGTATTACTGATCTCTGAAGACCTTGAGGAAATTATGGCGTTATCGGATCGGATAGCGGTGATGTACGAGGGCGAAATTGCCGGAATTGTCCCGGCAGATGAAGCCACCCCGGAATTATTAGGCCTCCTCATGGGAGGGGGAAAACAGGAGAGAACAACCCATGAAACCCATTAAATTGGGCTGGCGGTTGGTACGGACAGATACCCCACCCTGGTGGATGACCCCGTCCATTCCGGTTTTAATTTTAATTGCCACTTTTATATTGACTTCCGGCCTGATTCTATGGGCCGGGGCCAACCCCTTCCAGGCTTATTATTATCTTCTGATTGATCCGTTGACCTCGCGCACCGGCTTTCTGGAGGTGCTGGTTTCTGCAACGCCGCTGCTGCTAACGGGGGCAGCCGTGACTTTTGCCTTCTCAACCGGTTATTTCAACATCGGTGCGGAAGGTCAATTGTATGCCGGGGCCATTGCTGCCGCGGGGCTGGGGATGGTAATGGAGAACTTCTCCCCGCTGCTTGCCATCCCGATCATGATCATTGGCGGGTTCCTGGCAGGGATGCTATGGGCGCTGATCCCAGCCATTTTGAAAATCCGCAATGGAGTGGATGAAGTGGTCACCACCCTTCTGTCCAACTCCATCATGGCCTATATCGTCAGCGCCATCCTGAACGGGCCGTGGCGCAACCCGCAATCCGGCTGGCCCCAATCACCGGATATTGCCGAAGCCGCACACTTTTTCAAATTGTTTCCCCGGGCACGCGTCCATTTTGGCTTCATCGTCGCCCTGGTAGTCGCGGCCATTCTGTGGTTTATCCTGACCCGCACCAGCTTCGGCATGAAAATGCGAGCGGTGGGGATGGGAAAACCCGCAGCCGAGTTTGCCGGGATCGGGGTAAAGAAGACCATTTTGATCTCAGCCCTGGTGAGCGGGGGAATTGCCGGCATTGCCGGGGTTTCCGAAGTGGCGGGCATTCAATACCATCTGATCGGCGCCCTTTCCGCGGGGTATGGCTACACCGGGATTATCGTCGCCACGTTGGGGTCACTGAATGCCATCGGGGTGGTGCTGGCTGCCTTTTTCTTTGGCCTGGTGAATGTCGGTGCGCAAAGCCTTTCCGGCGCATTACGAGTGCCCATTTTCCTCAGCAACATCATCCAGGCCACCATGTTGATGATGGCGCTGGGGATGTTCCTTCTGAAACGCTATCGTATCCGGAGGTCCTAATGGATCCGATCAGCTTAATCACCCATTTAATTGCCGCCACCTTTCGGGTGGCTACTCCCATTCTGCTGGCTGCCACCGGTGAAACCTACTCGGAGCGATCGGGTGTGCTTAACCTGGGCATTGAAGGTACGATGTTCTTTGGCGCTTTTATCGGCTTTTATGTGGCAGACCAAAGCGGGTCCTTATGGCTGGGCTTGCTGATTGCAATTATCGGCGGTCTGCTGGCAGGGCTATTGATGGCCTTGTTGACCGTCAGCCTGGGTGTCAACCAACATGTCTCCGGTTTAAGCATCACCCTGTTGTTAACCGGCCTTTCGTTATTTGCCTTCCGCCTGCTCTACGGCAACATGCCGGTTCCCCCCAACGTGGAAGTATTTCCGCTGCTAACCCTGTTCAAGGGTATCCCAATCCTGGGAGTTATTTCCGAACAAACGATCTTGACCTACCTGACCTTCCTGGTGGTCACACCCGTTGCCTGGTTCATCCTGTACCGCACCAACTACGGGTTGAACATCCGCTCGATCGGAGAAAACCCGGAAGCCGCAGATGCCGCCGGCATCAATGTCTTCGCCATCCGTTATTCAGCGTTAGCCATCGGCGGGGCTTTGATGGCCGCGGGCGGGGCAACCCTCTCCATTGGAATTGCCGGCAGTTTTACCGATCAAATCATCAGCGGCCGCGGCTGGGTGGCAATTGCCATCGTCATCTTTGGCAATTGGAACCCGGTAAAGGTGATGTGGGGGTCGCTGATTTTTGGTGGAACCTATGCCTTGCAGCTCATGCTGCAGGCGATGGGACTGAAACTACCCATCCCTTACGAAACCTTTTTAGCCCTGCCTTATATCGTGACGATCATAGCTCTGGTGATTGCCGGGCGCAACGCCTCTTACCCTGCGGCTTTGCTCAAACCCTATCGGCGTGAGTAACAGGAGGAACCAAACCGGAAGCGAACTCTTTATATATCAATGGATCGGTCAGGCGAACCTGCCCTTTTTGGAAACAAGAGATTAACAAGGAGATACCATGGCTTACAAATATGTTGGAAAAAGTTATATCCGGCCAGATGCCATCAGCAAGGTAACCGGAAAAGCAACCTATCTGGATGATTTCCGCATTCCGGGCATGCTCCATGCGGCCATTTTACGTCCCACCATCGCCCATGCAAAAATCGTCAGCATAGATACCCATGAAGCGGAATCCATGCCGGGAGTGGTCAAGGTGGTCACCGGTCAAGGCTGTAAAATCCATTACGGTGATAACATCCGTGACCTGACCCCCATGGCGGTGGATAAGGTGCGCTACATTGGTGAACCTGTGGCCGCCGTGGTGGCGGATACCGTGCAACATGCCCGGGCTGCCATGGAGAAGATCAAAGTGGAGTATGAACCACTGCCCATCTACACGGATGCCCGCCAGGCGCTGGCCAAAGATGCCATGCTGATCCATGAAGAAAATGGCAGCTACTGGTACCTGCCCACCCTCAATCCGGTGCCGGGAACGAACATCGCCAACCTGTATCATTTGAAGAAAGGGCGTGGCGAAGAAGGCTTTGACGAAGCAGAGGTGATTATTGAGGGCGAATTTAATTATCCCCTCGGCTCCTGCTCCGCCCTAGAGCCGCATGGTTCGATTGTCTGGTTCAAAGAAGACAACACCATCGAGGTCTGGTCCTCCTCCATCTGCCCGACCATCATCCGGGATGACCTGGCTCACGCCTACGGTCTGCCCATCTCCGATGTACGGGTGCGCATCCCGGATATTGGCGGGTGTTTTGGCTACAAATCCGATATTACCGTTGAGCAAACCATTGCCTACATCGCCAGTTTTGTGCCGGGATACCCCGTCAAATGGGTGGCGACCCGCCAGGAGGATTACACCAGCACCCTGATCGCCCACGGTATCCGCGTCCAGATGAAGATCGGCGCCCGGAAAGATGGCAAGCTGGTTGCCATGAAATCCACCATCTTGCATACCGGCGGAGCCTATGCAGATACGGCTGTCAACATCACGGTTGCCGCCACGCATAATTCAACCGGACCGTATGAATTCCCGCATTGCGATAGCACCGGTTACACCGTTTACACCAACACCCCGGCAGTCGGCGCCTACCGTGGCTACGGTCACCAGGAATCACAGATTGCCACCGAACGTATGATGGATATGCTGGCACGCAAGTTGAATATGAATGCCTTTGAGCTGCGGCGAATCAACTACCTGTGTGAAGGGAAAACCAATGCCCTTGGCGAGATGATGTGGAAATCGAATGGCAATGTGGCAGCCTGCGCCGAGAATACCATCCAGCATGTATTCTCCAGCCCGAAGAAAGTGGAGGACGACCAATATTATTACGGTCGGGGCTTTGCAGCGGTGATGAAATCCCCCAAGGGCGCCCCGTTCAGCACCAAGGGCTGTTACATCAAAATGAACATTGACGGCAGCGTAAATATCAATATGGGAGGCGCGGAAGTCGGACAGGGATTGCGGACGATTGTGCGCCAAATTGCCGCCGAGGCCTTGAAAATTGCTCCTGAGAAGGTGCGGGTTTACTCTGAGCTGGATACCCAGTTCTCCCCCTATGAATGGCAAACGATCGGCTCCATGTTCACCATGCAAGGCGGGCGGGCGATTGTGCGGGCGGCTGATAAATTGATCAAAATTCTGAAAGCGACTGCTTCCCAGGTGCTTAAGACGGATGAAGACTTCCTGGAATATGATGGTGATTTCATTTTCCTGCGGAATGACCCGGGCATCCGGGTGGCGGTCGGTGACCTGGCGCGGGGTTACATCACCAGCGATGGGATCACAATTGGTGAACTGGCACATGCCGTTTCCGATGCCCGGCTGCCGCGCTACTCCAATCCAGATAAGAACGGCCAGGGGAGCATGGGGGTGACCTACACCTTTGGCGCTCAGGCGGTGGAAATCCGCATCGAAAAGAAAAGCGGCAAGATTCTGGTGGACAATGTTGTCTCGACCTTTGATGTGGGCCAGGTGATCAATCCGCTGCAAATCCGCGGTTCAGTGTTGGGCGGCGTGACCATGGCACTGGGAGCAGCCCTTTACGAAGAATTGCTTTTTGATGCTGAAGGACGCATCACCAACCCCCAATTCTTCCAATATCACATCCCCACTCTTAAAGAAGCTCCCAAACAAATTATTGATTTCATCGAAACACCCGACCCAATTGGACCGTTTGGGGCGCGCGGCATCGGAGAACATTCAGTAATCGGCATTGCCCCCGCCATCATGAATGCGGTGTACGATGCAATCGGCGTGGAGCTGTTTGAAATACCCGTAACCCCGGAAGTGATCAAGAAAGCCCTGGCGGCAAAAGCGGAGGTGAAATAATGACTGAAAAAATCAGCTTAACGGTAAATGGCAAACTCCAAACGATCGAGGTGGAACCCGAAATGACCTTGCTGGATGTCATCCGGGATGTCTTCAACCTGACGGGAACCAAACGCGGCTGCGATAACTCCACTTGCGGCACCTGTGTGGTGGTCGTGAATGGAAAAGCGGTCAAGAGCTGCAATTATCCGATCAGCAAAGCCCAGGGTGCAACCATCCTCACCGTGGAAGGGATCAGCCAGGGGATGACTTTGCACCCCATCCAATCGGCAATCGCCGAATCGGGCGCTGTGCAATGTGGTTTCTGCACTCCAGGGATCGTGATGGAATTGTACGGCCTGCTGGAGGAAAAACCGGAAGCCAGCGAACAGGAGATGACGAATGCATTGAACAAGCATCTGTGTCGCTGCAATGGTTATGAACCGATCATGAATGGCGCACGGGTGGCGCAAGAGCTAATCAAAGAACGGAACAAGGCTTCCGAGTAATTCCATCTTGATTCATTTGGAGGAACCATGACATTTGATCTTCTCATTACCAATGCCCGCACCCGTGCGGACAAAGACAACCTGGTCGAGATCGGCATCCAGGGCTCAAAGGTCGCCCGGATTGGTCAGAACCTCGGCTCGGCGGCTCAAACGATTGATGCTGCCGGCAACCTGGTGACTGAATCCTTCATCAATGGTCACCTGCACTTGTGCAAAGTGTACACGTTGAGGATGATGGATGACGCAGCCATTGACGCCTACCTGGCCGGGGGCATGGGCGGCGCCATGACAGCCATCGAGCTGGCGGCACAGGTTAAAGCCAATTATGACGAAAAATGGATCATCGAAAACGTGCGTAAGGCGTTGGACCTGGCAGTACGGTTCGGCAATACCCACATTCGGTCATTCGCAGATACGGATACCAAGGGCCGCCTGGAAGGTGTGAAAGCCCTGCTCAAAGCCCGCGAGGAATACAAAGACCGGGTGACGCTGCAAGTTGTGGCTTTTCCGCAGGATGGCGTGGTGCGCGACCCGGGCGCAGCGGATTACGTGGAAGAAGCCCTGCGCATGGGCGCAGATGTGGTTGGCGGCATCCCCTGGATTGAATACACAGATGCGGATGCGCGGGAACATATTGACCAGATGTTTGCCCTGGCCAAAAAATATGACAAGGACGTCTCGATGTTGATGGACGATGCTGGTGACCCCACCCTGCGGACGCTGGAGATGCTGGCGGTCAAGACGATCCAGGAAGGTTGGGAAGGGCGGGTCACTGCCCAACACAGCCGGGCAATGGCCCTCTACCCGGAACCCTATTACCGCAAGATCGAAGCCTTGCTGAAACGGGCTCGCATCGGTGTGGTCAGCGATCCCCAAACAGGCCCATTGTATGCCCGGGTAGCCTCGCTCTATAAAGCCGGGGTGCGCATTGCCCTGGGACAGGATGACATTGCAGATGCCTACTATCCCTTTGGCCGCAACAACATGCTGGAGGTGGCCTTCCTGGCCGCCCACCTGATGTGGATGAGCAGCCGCGAGGAGATGGAGATTCTCTACAACCTGATTACCACCAATGCCGCTGAATGCTTGAATATGCAAGGGCATAAGCTGGTTGAAGGCGGGAATGCGGACCTGGTGGTGCTGGATGCCGGCAGTGTCTGGGAGGGAATCTGGAACCACGAGGCGCCGCTGCATGTGATCAAGAACGGAAAAGAGATCACCCAAAGACGCTAGCAGGTAAAGTGGGATTGCCCTATTACAACAAGTGCCTTGTACTGGAAAAGTTCAAGGCACTTGCTTATGGGGGAAAATGGGTTGCTGATTTTTATCTATAGGTCATCCACCCGCAGCCAGCCGAGGCGCAGGGCAGCCAGGGCAGCCTGGGAGCGGCTGGTGAGACCAAGTTTGGAGAGGATGCTGGCCACATGGCTCTTGACGGTTTCTTCGCTGATGACAAGCTCTGCGGCGATTTGGCGGTTGGATAGACCGCGCGCCACCAGCAGCATCACCTCGCGCTCGCGGACCGAAAGTTCCATCCCTGGCTCCGGCGGATTGACCAGGGCAGTCGCAGATTCGGGGTCCAGATAATAATCGCCGCGCGCCGCGCTGCGGACGGCCTGCAGCAAATGCTCGGGGCGGGCATCTTTGCGGATGTAGCCGACCGCACCGTTGCGCAGGGCCGCCACCACCCGGGCATCATCCGTGAAGGCCGTGAGGATGATGACCCGCGGCGCGGCCGGCAGAGCGCAGATGTGGCGGGTAGCTTCAATGCCATCCATGCCGCCTGGCAAGAGCAGATCCAGCACCACCACATCGGCTACCCATCCGGGCAGGTGGCGCAGGGCTTCTTCGGCACCGGCGGCCTCACCCACGATTTGCAGATCAGGATAGGATTCGAGATAGACACGCAAACCGCGGCGTACAATGGCATGGTCATCCACAAGGACGATGCGGGTGGGTTGGGAGGAGTTGGTCATTGGAGTATTCACCAGGCGGATAATCGCTGATTTTCAACGATATGAAACCGCAAATAGATTTAGAAAGGATGAAAAAAGAGGAAGCACGGGAGAGGGGTGTGGAGGATCCCGGGGCGCTCATCCCGTGCCCCGAACGATAAAATGATTATAGCCTTTTTCGGCGGGCGGTAATGCGCAGAGCCAGCAGAAACAGGTAGAGGCCAATGACCACCACAGCCAGGATCAACAGGCCGCCCCAGACCCCTGTTTCCCACAGCAGGGTGCTCTGCACCAATTGGGAAATTGTGCGAGGCACGGCTGCTGAATAACCCAGGCGCTCTTGATCCAGAACATTGGCAAAGTATACCGGCAGATTAATGATGCCGACGGCACTTGCCAGCATGGGCATGAGCGGCAGGATGAGGGCAAAGGCACCGGCCAGCCAGGCAGCCGAGGTCTGGCTGAATTGCTCCTGCCACTGGCGCACTCCTCCCGGGGCGGTGAACTTGCTGCGAAACGACATTACACCCAGGATAAGAAGGGCTTCCAACAGCATGGCAAACGGAAAAATCCAGTAATTTTCCCGGAAGAAAAGCCCATAGAAGGACAGCACGGGCAGCACCAGGCTGGCTCCGCTGACCACATAGAACCACGGGTTGGGCAGGCGCACCAGTTGAGCAGCCAACTGCGTTCGGCTTTTGGCCGTCTGCCAGAAGAATGGCACAGCCGCCACCAGGCTGACCAGCATAACCCCGATTACCAGGCTGGCAGTGAGGGTGGGGTTATTCGGCAGGGTTGCGAAAAGCAGGATGCCCATACCGGCCGGGACAATCACCGCCAGCAGGCCAAAATTGAAAGCGCGCCAGTGCACCTGGTAAGCCGCGCCTGCACCGGTGGTTTGTACTTCACGCAGCAGCAAGCCGTAGGAAACAATCAGCGATCCCAGGTAAAGCAGGGTTGGCAGGCCCAGCACCCAAAAAACGGTGACAAAAATGCTCATGGTATTTATTGCGCCCGATTGAGTATGCATTCCCATCAGGGCGGTTTCGGTGAGCATAAGGGCAGGTGATCCGCCCACCAGCGCCAATCCACTGCCAAGTGCCAGCAGCGTAGCCAGCAAACGGGCGGGGGCTTCCCAGGCGATGCCTGCCCCCTGGGGAGTCCGCTTACGCCAGGTGAGCAAACCGCCGAACGCGCCATATAAAACACCCAGGATGGCCAGGCTCCAGAAATAACGATGGGTGGCAAAAAACTGACCGGTGATGCCCCCCAGGAGGAGGCGGGCGGAATCGGCAACCGAGGCCGGGCGCAAGCCATGATCCAGCAAAATGGCGGCGCCATCCACCGCGGAAAAGCCTGCCACCAGCAAGCCGAAGGAAGTGGCTCCCGCCACCAGGCCGGAGAGCGCACCTACCAGGCTTGAACCAAACAGAGTGCCAGCCCTGGCCCAACGGGCAGCCAACCAGCCGCTTAAAACGCCGATCAGCATGGCAAGCAATACCAGAGCTGTACCCAAACCACGGCTGACGGTCCATTGAAGGCCCAGGTATTCACCGATGGAAGCGGCCACGGGTAAGATCAATGCTGCCGCTGCGAGAATACCTCCGCCCAGGCCAACCAGGGCTGCCCGGTTTAGGAAGGGATTGGATTTCACCGGCGCCAGGGCTTCTTCCTCTTCCGGCGGGTGGATGGGTAAGGCAGCCATCAGCTTCACCCCCTTGGCAAGATCGGTTTGCAGGGTGAAAGAACCACCCAGAGCTTCCAGGCGGGTGCGGATGTTGTTCAACCCGTTGCCAGGGGTGAGCGCAGCGGGGTCAAAACCCAGGCCGTCATCGGTGATACTGAGTACCAACAGCCCTTTGGTAGCATCCGGGGCAAGCTGCAATGTCACCTGGCTGGCACGCGCATGACGGGCGATGTTGCTCAAAGCCTCCTGTGCGATGCGGAAGAGGGCTTCCAGCGCACCGGCGGGCAGCCAATCCTCGGCGGGCAGGTCGGCCACCTCACAGGTCACCTGGGCACCGCTGCGGTAGGCCAGGGCTTCACACTGATCTTTCAGGGCTTGCGCCAGGCCCACGCGTTCCAATGGCAGCGGGGAAAGCTGCTGCAGGAGGGCGTTCATCTCAGCGAGAGCGGCCTGGCTGGATTGCAGCACATCCTGGAGGGCGGTCTGGGCGCCCTGGGGATCATTCTCCCAGCGAGCCTGGACGGCGGAGGCGCTCAATTGAATGCTGAATAATTGCTGTTTGATCGAATCGTGCAGTTCGCGTCCCAGGCGGTTACGCTCCTGTTGGGCGGCTTCCTGTTCCACAAAGTTGGTTCCCGCGCCGGGGGGTTGTCCGACCAGGCGGCCCAGCCGGTTGAGCTGGTGCAGCAGGCCGACCAGCGGATTCCAAAAATCACGTTTCGTTTCCACCTGCGGGGGCTGACCGATTTCCAGGCGGCCGAGGCCGCTTCCCAGGCGCTGCAAGGCGCTGACCAGGGGGGTCAGGGCGAGCAGTCCGAAGAAAATGGCGAAGAAAAAGGACCACAGGGTTTGGTCGGAGATCAGAAGGAAGAGATTGACAATAGCCAGCACCAGCCCAAGGTAAAGATAGAGGTAAAGCTTATTCAAACCAGGTAGTTTTTTCATGGGGTCTTCTCCTGTCTTCAGGATACAACGGCTTGGGTCAGAAGGCATCCCTCGAAAGAGGGAAATTATGATATAATCTCCACCGCTCCAACCCGGAGAGGTAGCGTAGTCTGGCCTAACGCGCTCGCCTGGAAAGCGGGTACACTGAAAGGTGTCATGGGTTCGAATCCCATCCTCTCCGCCAGAAAAAGACACTCGAAAAGGGTGTCTTTTTTATTCAACCCCCTGTAAGACATGCTTTAGCTTGTCAGTGCGCAAACTAAAATTTGCAGTACACGCTGTCCATGCGCTACGCTTCCACCTGCCCGCAACCTGTAAGACAAGCTTTAGCTTGTCGGTGCGCAAACTAAAGTTTGCAGTACACGCTGTCCATGCATTACACATCCACCTGCCCGCATCCTGTAAGACAAGCTTTAGCTTGTCGGTGCGCAAACTAAAGTTTGCGTTACACACTGTCTCTGCGCTACACATCCGCCCGCCCGCATCCTGTAAGACAAGCTTTACCTTGTCTGCGCGCAAACTAAAGTTTGCGTTACACGCTGTCCATGCACTACACATCCATTTGCCCGCGTCCTGTAAGACAAGCTTTAGCTTGTCCGTGAGCAAACTAAAGTTTGCATTACACACTGTCCGTGAGCAAACTAAAGTTTGCATTACACGCTGTCCGTGCGCAAACTGAAGTTTGCGTTACACACTGTCCGTGAGCAAACTGAAGTTTGCAGTACACGCTGTCCGTGCGCTACGCATCCACCTGCCAGCGTCCTGTAAGACAAGCTTTACCTTGTCTGCGCGCAAACTAAAGTTTGCGTTACACG
>CALESS010000255.1 GCA_937907495.1 uncultured Anaerolineaceae bacterium | reverse complement strand
AGAATCCCCTCAGAGGTGGCAGGACCCTACTCCGGTTCCGGGGATTGCATGAAAAATCCGTCTGCTGAAGCCAGGGTCACCACACCCGTGACTTCTTCAACGACCTCTCCGGCGAGTGGAGAGGAATGAGAAGCACCCTGGATGTCATGGATCTGAAGTTGACGGTGGGGAAGGTTGCCTGGAGAAGGAGATGGCGATTGAGAAATGCCCCCCGGCACCCGGGAACAGCCGCTCGCCAGCCAAAAATATATACCCACAAAAAAGAGGAGGAGCGGAAGTGGCAGGGTTTTCTGCATCTAGATTATTGGCTCGAGGAGCCGCAGAATCGCACCCATCCACCGGAAATGGATCTTAGCAATCGGTATCTCCGGTGGATGGTGTTTGCACAGGGAGTTTACCGGCGATCCAATGCCCGCTGCCCACCCCAGCGCGCAATGATTTTATCGTCATACTCATCAGCCGTGAGGACTACCGCCAGGACAGAACTCTTGATTTCCTCTTTGTTGGCCGTTTTTCCGACGATGGTATGTTCAAAGAAGATATCATTTTCATGATCCAGGCCAAATGCTCCGAACCGCATGCGGTCATTTTCCCGCAACAGGAAATGCATCAGGTCGGGGGTAATTTCCGCCCCGGTGACCACAAAAGAGCGGGTGGTTATGGTGGCGTCATCCTCACCCCAGGGTGCAACCCCCACCTGCGCCAGGGCAGAACCAATGATGATACCAAATGCGGGGACGTCTTCTCGTTTGACAAGAAATGCCCCAAACAGTTCCTGCAACCATTGAGAAATCTGGTGGTAGGATTCTTCGTGAGCTTTCGTCTTGAATTCCATCTCCATCCTCCTAATCCAAAGTTTCAATCACAATCTGATTGTCTTTCATTTTTACGTTGACCTTAATGCTCCTTCCCAGTCCCGTTCGGGGCAGGTAAGGGATCAGGGCAGGGGAAAGGGTTTCATCCACCCACCGCTCCCAATCTCGTTCGGAAAGATATGCGCCCTGTTGTTGAGAGAGCCAATCCACCGTACTTTGATCCCAGTTCAGCTCAATTCCCTGGTTGAGAAAACGAACAGAAAGCTCTTTTAATAGATGCTCCTCCAACCAGGCCTGGGTCAACCCCCCGGTCTTTGCAAGACCGGGCACAAACAAGTCTACTTGGTCAGCAATTTCCTCGCCGATTGCCTGGACGATCACTTTATAAACGTCCTCAGTTTTGATTTGCACCGCTTCGGTCTTGAAGCCTATTCCCTGTTGCACAGAGATCTTCACATCCGCGGTTAAGAGAATAACTGTGTCGCAAAAGTAGAGGGGCTTGCCGCGCCCATCAATAATCACCCCGTTCTCCAACCCCTGGGAAATGAAATTCCGAATGGTGGGGAAGCATTGGTCAATATTTTCAAACCTCAAGATGCACCAGGGAATCTGGGCCAGGCGGTGCAGTGGGAGGCTGTCAGAATACCCCACATACCCGGGAGGGGCACCCACCAATAAACTGATATCGGCGGGATGGGTGAAGCGGCTGAAATCAATGGTAATTACACGGTCTGAAGAACCAAACAATTCGCTGGATAAGGTTTCCGCGAGAACATCTGCGTTATTGGCGGCGTCTCCACTCAGCAGGATGACCACGTTTGGCCGGCCTGAGCGCAAATCCAACCCGCGCATGGTTACCTGTAAACGGCTAATCAATCCTTGGATTTCATCCTTGCCAAGAATGCCCTGTTGAAGCAAATGCCGCTCCAAATTCTCCAGGCGTGTTTCCAGGCTCAGCGGCATCCCCACCATGCGCTGACCAACTTCCTGGGCATCTGCCAAATCTACTACGGCCTTACCCACCGCCAGGGAATGGGCTACACATTGCTCCAGCAAATCCACTGCTTTATCCGGGAAATGTCTGTTACGCATATTTTGATCGCCAAATTGGATGAGCCAGCGTAAAATTCCGTCATCCATCTGGACATTGCGTTTTGTGGCAAGCACTTCCCGTACGGATTGCAAAATGAAGTAGGTTTGCTCAGGGTTCAACTCATGCACGCGGATGGGTTGGAAACGGCGCTCCAGGGCTGTATCTGCTTCGATGAACTTGCGGTATTCGTCATTGGTGGTGGCCGCGATGACTGCAATGTCGCCGCGGGCCAGCGAGGGCTTTAACATGCTTCCAATATCCGAAGTACCCATCATTCCACCGGTGCCCATGATGGTGTGAATTTCGTCTATAAACAAGAGGATTCCATCGTTCCGGGCCTCTTTGATGATGGCCTGGATGCGTTTATCGAGTTCGCCTGCATAGTGCGCACCAGCCACCAGGGTGGAGGGTTGTAAGGCAACGATCCTGGCATTTTTCAGAAAGTCAGGAACCGCACCCAGGATTACCCGCTGGGCCAATCCTTCCACGATGGCGGTCTTTCCAACCCCGGCTGGTCCAATCAGAACCGGGTTTCGTTTGGAAGTGCGGCATAAAGTCTCCACCATAAGCTGCACTTCTTCATCTCTCCCGATCAATGGGCGGAGCTTTCCCTGCCGGGCCTCCTCAGTTAAATCCCGCCCGAATTGATCCAGGGTTGGAGTGGCGCTCTCTGCGGTTTGTTTGTCTTTTTCGGAGGTGTTGTCATTTTGAGAAGCCATGGCTGCTTGAATTGGCTCGGGACCTTCGACTGTTACATCAATCGGCAAGCTTATTCCATCTGCATCCTGGATTTCATACCCCGCCATGGTCAGGAGTACGAAAAGAATATCTCTTTCAGAGATTTGTTTTTTCCCTTGCCGGTTTGCCCGGTCGCCTGCTTGTTGAACGACGGTATTCTCATCAACTTGTTTGCCAAGTTCACCCTGGTTCACCCTGGAAAGTAATAACTTGCGAGTGTTATCTGTATTGATATTCTTCACCATGGCTTCGGCCATGGGAGCATGACGCTCAAAAATGGCTAACAACCAATGATTCAATCCAAGGAATTCATGTCTTGCTTCCAGCTTTTTGAGCTGGGCAACCTCAATCAGGCGTTTTGCCCCAAGCGAAAGTTGCAACCCCGATTCATCTGGCATTCGTTACACCTCAATCATTAAATTTGAATGGATAATTTACCCCAACTGAACGATGTTGCTTAATTATGGCTTTTCCTTAAATCTTGTCAAGGAGTTAATCCATCATTAATCCCAGTACCCGCTTACTATTTTGAAAGCTGGTTCTCAGAAACTTGAAGATCATCCGTTGACGGCTGCCAGAACGTGTGTTTTAATTTCCATTCTGAGGTAAACAAGCCCTATGCCCATCTATGAATATATCTGCAAAGAATGTGGCCGGAAGTTTGAGGCTTTGCGTGCCATGGGGAGTGCGGATGCACCCATCCCGTGTAAACAGTGCGAAAGTCTGCAAACCCATCGAGTTCTTTCCACTTGCTATGCACACGGTGTTCACCAACCCTCTACCAACTCGGGCGGGTGCAGCGGTTGTGCCGGTGGGTCCTGTTCAAATTGCAGCCGATAAATAGAGAGAAGGCCATGGAAGATTTCAGCGGGAAACTGGCCGTCATCACCGGCGGATCAAGCGGGATTGGATTTTCCACCGCCCAGATACTCGCTCGGCAGGGTTGTCATGTGGTCATCCTGGCCCGCCGCGTTGAACAATTAAACCAGGCATTGGAAGCTTTACAGGACAGCAAGGCTCAACCCAATCAGAGGATCGAAAGCAAATCTGTCAATGTTGCGGATTGGGATGCCACCCAAAAAACATTTGCCGAAATTGAAAAAACTCTCGGCACGCCGGATATCCTGATCAATTCGGCAGGTGTTACCCGCCCCGGAATGTTTGACGAACAAGAGATTAACATATTCCGGGATATGATGGAGATCAATTACTTTGGAACACTTTATCCAATCAAAGCGGTCCTTCCTGGAATGCTCAAGCGCGGTTCGGGTCATATTACCCTGATTTCTTCGGTTGCCGGCTTTGCAGGTATCTATGGCTATGCAGCCTACGGCGCTTCGAAATATGCCGTGGTCGGCCTGGCAGATGTTCTCCGGGTGGAATTGAAACCACGCAATATCCATCTTAGCCTGGTGTTCCCACCGGATACCAATACGCCCCAGTTAGCGGGCGAGGAGCAGTACAAGCCGGCCTTAACCAAAGCCCTATCAGAAAGCAACGCCCGGGTACTTGAACCAGAAACAGTGGCGGAGAAAATTGTGGATGCCATTCGAAGAAATAAATACCTGGTGCTGCCACCCGGTGAGACTCGCCTTCTATATGGTCTGGTTTCGACTTTGGGGTTGTGGCGCTACCCCATCATGGATATGTTCCTGGCGGATGCAGCGAAAAAAATGCGGAAGCAGAAGAACAAGGCAAAATAAGTAATTGCGAAATCTTAATAAAGCCCAAAGAGCCTGAAAAGTTCCTCCCCCAACATGGCCCAGGGTTTGGTATAATCAGTCCGCCAGAAACTTAAATCTTCCTCGGCACGTGTTGCCGAGGTTTTTCAATCCAGGTGAACTATGATTACTGAACGAAAAGATATTCGCAATATTGCCATCATCGCCCATGTTGACCACGGGAAAACCACCCTGGTAGATGGGTTGCTCAAGCAAGCCCGGGTCTTCCGGGAAAACCAACAAGGCGCCGAGCGGGTCATGGATTCCAATGACCTGGAGCGCGAGCGGGGGATTACCATCCTGGCGAAAAATACAGCCATCACCATCCCAGACCCGGATACCGGGGAACTGGTGAAAATCAATATCGTGGATACTCCCGGTCATGCAGATTTCGGCGGGGAGGTGGAACGGGTCATGAATATGGTGGATGGGGCCCTCTTATTGGTGGATGCCGCTGAAGGTCCCATGCCGCAAACCCGCTTTGTATTGAAGAAAGCCCTTGAATTGGGCCGCCGGGTCATTGTCGTGATCAACAAGATGGACCGAAAAGATGCAGAACCCGATAAAACATTGAATGATACCTTCGATCTGTTTATCGAATTAGGTGCCTCGGAGGAACAGGCAGATTTCCCGGTGGTGTATGCCAATGCCATCACACAGCAGGCCGGCCTGACCTTTGACCTGACTCCCAACTTACAGCCCTTATTTGCCACCATTTTAAAACACGTCCGCGGGCCGATGGTAGACCCCGATTCACCCTTACAAATCCTGGTCACCAACCTCAGTTATGATGATTACCGGGGCACAACCGCCATTGGCAGAATATCCGCCGGCAAAGTTCGGGCAGGTCAAAGCCTGGCCCGCATGATGGTAGATGGACAAGTAATTCCAGAGCGGGCGCGCTATCTTTATGTCCACCAGGGGTTGGAAAAAGTGGAAGTGGAACATGCCGAAGCAGGGGAGATCGTTTCGATTGCGGGCCTGGAAGGCATCGAAATTGGTGAAACTTTGGCTGATCCAGAAAATCCCATTGCGCTGCCGCCCATCCGGGTGGAGGAACCAAC
Source organism: uncultured Anaerolineaceae bacterium (assembly GCA_937907495.1). Taxonomy (GTDB): domain Bacteria; phylum Chloroflexota; class Anaerolineae; order Anaerolineales; family Anaerolineaceae; genus CALESS01. The sequence goes on along the minus strand of CALESS010000255.1, from coordinate 5,520 downwards.
CGTGCGCATGACATTTTCCGTGAACTCCTCGCCCTTTTCTGGACGTGAAGGCAAGTGGAGTACCTCCCGCAAGCTGCGGGAGCGCTTGATGGACGAGCTGAGGAATAACGTTGCACTTCGTGTAGCTGAAACTGATACGCCTGACAGTCATATCGTATCTGGCCGGGGAGAGCTGCACCTGGCGATTCTCATCGAAACCATGCGCCGCGAGGGTTATGAATTCCAGGTTTCTCGGCCGGAAGCCATTTTCCGCACGGGTGAAAACGGCGAGACCCTAGAGCCTTATGAAGAGGTGCATATTGATACCAGCCCGGAGACAATGGGGGCGGTGGTGGAAATGCTCGGATCCCGGCGGGGAAAGATGCTTGGCATCACCAACAACCCGGATAACACGGTGTACCTGCATTACCTGGTACCCACCCGCGGCTTGCTTGGCTTTCGCTACCAATTTCTGACCGCTACCCGCGGCATGGGAACCATGCATTCCATTCTCCACAGCTATATGCCCCTGGCCGGCCCAATTCCGGGTCGGCAAACAAGCTCGGTGGTAGCCTGGGAAACCGGCCTGACCACCACTTTTGGCTTAAAAAATGCAGAGGAACGAGCTACGCTCTTTATTGGGGCTGGTGTGGAAGTTTACGAAGGTATGGTCGTGGGGGAAACTCCCCGTCCATTGGACTTGATTGTCAACGTCGTCAAGAAGAAGCACCTCACCAATATGCGCTCATCCAACAAAGATATTGAAGAACGCCTGGTCCCGCCGCGGGAAATGAGCCTGGATGAAGCGATTGAATTTCTTTCGGATGACGAATTACTGGAAGTGACCCCCCTTAATTTCCGCATCCGCAAAAGGATCTTGGGTACAGAGGAACGCGGCAAGCAGTGGAAGAAAGCCCGCGAAGCGTTGGGAGAAGCCTGAAAAACTTATGCCCCTCACTCCAGAATGGGGTGGGGGGCTTGGTTTATTCTTCTTCGAAAATTTTCCAGTAGCCTTCGTCCAGCTCATCATCGTTCAGGTGGGCGTAACGCTGAGTGACGGCAATATTACTGTGCCGAGCCAATTCCTGGGCTAGTTTCAAATTGCCGCTGCCTTGCAGCACCCGGGTAACAAAATAATGGCGAAAAGAGTGAGGGGTGATCTTCCCAACCGCCTCACCGCCGAGAATTTCCTCCACCCGCTGGGCAACAATATTCCGCCCGGTGGTGGTTGTAATGGGTTTTACCTTCTTGCCGGCTCCCTTGTCATGCCGGGCAAAAAGTGGCAGGGAGCCAAGAGGTTTTCCAGAAGCACCATCCAGTATGCCCCGTGCGGATAAATATTCCTTCAGGGCGGCTTGCGCCCGTCGCGAGAAGCGCACCACTGCCTGTTTATCGCCTTTGCCGATGATGATGGCGCGGCCTTCATTCCATTCCACGTCACCGCGGCGCAAGCGGCAGGCTTCATGCACCCGCAACCCGGTATCCGCAAGCGTGAATAAAAACGCCCGGTCCCGCAGGTTGCGCAGGCGCTCCGCCTCGTTGGCGGTCTGCAGACGGCCCATCCCTTCCGCATAGTGCAAAACTTGTTCAATATCCTCTTTTGGAAACTGGGGCAGGCGGATTCCGGGACGGCGCGAGCGTTGCCGGATCAGCAACTTGCTGCGTGGCAGGTTGATTTCTGCCAGCTTTTCCGCTGCCAGGTATTCAAAAAAGCCGGAGACAGCACTCAGATAAAGCCGCTCCGTTGCCGGTGATTCCGATTTGAGATGCTCGGCAAACCAGGCGATTGAATCCTCGCTTAAATTATGAACAAGTTCTGTGTCAGGTTTAAGTTTATGCTCCCGAAGCGTCAAGATAAACCGCGCCAGGCCATTTCGGTAGGTCCGCACCGTGTTAACGCTGCGTGCCTGTTCCACTGAGCGGAGGTATTTTTCAATTGCCTGGGCGATTGTATAGATGTCTGACATTTGAGGGCCTGAATTCATCACATGATATTGTGAATGCAATTATATATCGGTTCATCCGTTGTCTGATTTATGATCGAAGGGGCAATTCTCCAGCAAGACATTGGCGGGTGGGTGGGGGAGGGTGGGAAAACCAGTCCGCAGGAAAATCGCCCAGCCGATGGAGGTAAACGCTCCCTGGCTGCCTGTCAAAATCTCTTACCAGTTATTCATCGTCATATTCGTTCAAGGTTAACATCGGTTCCCCTGGAAGGGGGGAGGACAATATTTTCTGTTCAAGTTATTGCTTTCGATAAGTATCATTATCACTATCATTAATTATATCACAACACCCCCTTCTGGTGGGAGAAATTTTCCATGGTTTCCGGGTTTTCAACCATACCAGGAAACCATGAAAATACCACCGAGTTTGTGCAGGCGTTGATACATCACCGTTATCCGAGGCACGCACCGAACCAAGTTGCAAGCCTTTTTCTCCCCCTCCCCCACCGGAAAATGATACAATCTTACCAGCTTCCCCAATTTCAAATTTCCAGAAATGACCAGGTGACTTACGGATGGAACGACCAGATTTATCGAATATCCCTCAAAGCGTGTTGGAATACATCGAATTTCTCGAATCGAAAATAGGACAAATTAAGTCCATTAATAGAGATCGAGCCGAAGCCTCGCAATCTTCTGATTCCACTCCACTCAACCCGGAACCGCCTACTTCGGCCCAAATTCTTACCCTCAGCAAGCTGGGGTTCGCCAAACGCACATTTCGCCACCTTTACCTCCCGCAGCATCGCGGCGGAACAGGCAACCTGGATTTAGAGGTGGATAATGTGGATGAACATCTTCTGGCGGCAGATTTGGACAAAGCCACCACCTTGCTGGTGTTCTCCAACCAGGGACGGGTCTTTCGCATTCCCCTGACGCGTATTCCCGAAAAGGCCTTGCGAGAGCAAGGCGAATGGATCTGGGAACGGATTGAACTCAACACGGGCGAAAAAGCAGCCGCGGTTTTATCTCTCCAGGCAGCCGGCTTTGTGACCATGATCACCCGCCATGGGCGCATCCGTTCGCTGCGGCATCACCTGTTCGGTGAGCATATGCGGCCGGGTATGTCCGTTTTTTCTCCCCAGGAGCATGGTGACCTGGTGGCAGCCTGTTGGACCCCGGGGGATGCGGATATCCTTGTCAGCACCCGCCAGGGAATGGGCATTCGCTTCTCGGAAAAATCCATCCCTCCCCTGGGCGATCAGGCGATCAAACTGGCCGAAGGCGATGAGATAGCCAGCCTGGCTCCGGTCTATGACCAGACGGAGGTATTCATCGCCTCTGCGGATGGCCGCGGAGCGACCCGGGCGATGAATGGCTTTGCACCCAACAAAAAGATGGGCGGAAGCGGTAAGATATTGATGAAATCCAACGCCGTGGTGGGTGTGGTTCCCGTGCGGCCAGATGATCATATTTTTGAGCTGACCCGCCAGGGAAAGATTATCCGCTTTCCGGCCCACGAGGTTCCAGTAACCGAAGCCCCTGTCCAGGGAGTAAACTGCATCCTTCTGCGGGGAGACGAGGTCATATCGGTGATTAAAAGTGGCCGCAATGGCTGATCACTCTGCGAACAGATCCAAGGAGGCATTCCATGGCACTAATTGACCCAGATATCCATATTTGTTCTGGTCTGATCTCCAACTGTTATTTCATCACCCGACCCGCTGGAATCACCCTGGTAGATTGCGGCCTGACGCTGGATTACCGGAAAATCCTCCGCCTGCTGATTCGGCTTGGCTACCCGGAAAAACCCCTCCAACGGATTCTAATCACCCACGCTGATGGCGATCATTATGGCTCGGCGGCGAGGCTGCAGAAAATCACTTCCGCCCGGGTTGCCTCCAGCCCGGTGGAAAAAGAAGCCATCGAAAAAGGAGGTTCCTCCCGGCCGCTAAAAGGCAGCCGATTGATGACGCTCGCCGCCAACCTGATCAAACCGTTGTTTGCCGCCCCTGCCTTTACTGTAGATGATACCTTGATGGAAGGAAAAGCCATTCCCGGGCTGGAATTTTTGAAAGTTCTCGAGACTCCCGGTCATACCCCGGGGCATCTCTCTTATTGGCTGGAGGAGGCGGGTATTCTTTTTGCTGGCGATTCGATCTGGGAAAAAGGCGCCAGACCGGTAGCTTCCAGCGGCATCAATACCTGGGATATGGAGTTGGCAAAATCCTCCTACGACCGCCAGATGCAGCTTAACCCGCGCCTGCTTTGCGCCGGGCATACTTGTATGAAATTAAGGTAATTCGGAGATCATTTCATGACCCATTATTCCATTCGTTATGGCAAACAGACCGCAAATTTTTCGCTTCCATCTGGTGTGGAAGCAGATATCATTATTCCCTCGCAGGCTGCACCCGCCGTGGACCAACTGGTGGAAGTCGAACGCGCCACCCATTCCCCCCTCAACTTTAATTGGGGCACGCTGGCGGGAGTGAAAACGGTGGGAATTGCAATTAATGACAAGACCCGGCCTGTTCCACACAAATATTTATTGCCTCCCTTGTTAAAAATGCTGGAGCAGGCAGGCATCCCGGATGAAAATATCTGCTTCTTCATCGCAACCGGCACCCACCTGCCCATGACGCCTGATGAGTTCAGCGAGGTGCTGCCAGCCGATATTCTGGCTCGCTACCCGGTTGTTTCGCATGATTGTGATAATGCCGCAGAGCTGGAATTCATTGGCGAGACGCCCATCGGAACGCCCGTCTGGATTAACCAGAAGTATTTCCGTTCTGACTTCAAAGTGGTTATTGGTAACATCGAGCCGCATCACTTCATGGGATTTTCGGGCGGCAATAAGAGCGCGGCCATCGGTCTGACAGCCCGCAAAACCATCAACCGCAACCACTCGCTGCTTCTGGATGACCGCAGCCGCCTGGGAGCTTATGCGGATAACCCCATGCGCCAGGATGTGGAAGAAATCGGAAAATTGATCGGAGTCCACCTGGCAATTAACGCCATCTTGAACGATCATAAAGAAATCGTCCAGGCCATCGCCGGCGCACCGCTGGACGTAATGGCTGCCGGCTACCCTCTGGCAGCCACCTTTTGTCAGATCCCCGTCACCGGGCTGTATGACCTCGTGATTGCTTCGGCGGGGGGCTATCCGAAAGACATCAATTTGTATCAGGCTCAGAAAGCCCTGACCAATGCTGCGCTCATCACGCGTACAGGCGGCACCGTCCTCCTGGTTACGGAATGCATCGAAGGCGTCGGCAGCCAGGGGTATGTAGATTTCATGAATGGCATTTCCACCTTTGATGAGGCCCTGGAAAAATTTAAAAGGATCGAATTCAAGGTCGGGCCTCATAAAGCCTACCAGTTTGCAAAGATCGGTTCGCGGATACGAATCGTCTTGAAATCCGCCATCCCATCTGACCAGGTGGAAAATCTGCTGCTAGCCCCCTGCGATGACCTGCAAACAGGTATTGATGAGGAGATCAACCGCCTGGGAGGGCATCCGAGAATTGCAGTACTCCCCTTGGCCTCCATTACCCTTCCAGCCTTTGGTTAGATTCAAGACAAGGAGGTGAAA
>CALESS010000254.1 GCA_937907495.1 uncultured Anaerolineaceae bacterium | reverse complement strand
TTTTTTTTTTTTTTTTTCGCAGGGGGTTGCCGCCGGTGCTGCAACGGGGGTATTTGCGATTGCGGCAGGGCAATTGGTGTTATTTTTACTCAACTGCTTCCTGTGGGAGCAGCAGAACCGCAATTATCTCCTCAACTTCATGGGCATCCTGGGGCTTAACTTAATCATCAACCTGTTTCCAGGCCTGGGGGGGTTGAGCATGATCGGTGGTTTTCTGGCAGGCCTGGGTTTTGCCTGGTTTGCAGGTCCGCGCTATCATTTGAGCATGGTCGGGGAGAACTCGCAGGAGTTTGAGCTGGTAGACCAGGTGGAACCGCGCACGACAATCCAAACGATGGCAGTAGCTTTGCTGGTGATTGCCGGCTTGATTGCCCTGCGATTTTTCTCCGCGGGGTAGTAAGAAGCGGCAGGCGAACGGTTCGCTGCGGAACGGGCGGGTCTGGAGCGGGTATGGGCTGGAAGGCTCATATTCCCCGGCCCGCCCTTACGATTCTGGCGATTTTGTTTAAGTAATGCTACGCGCCGTCCCGAAAAGAAGCCCGCCCTCCGGGGAGGGAGGGCAGGCGGAAGTTGTCAGCGGTTGGCGGGGTTAATTGGACAGCGGGGGCATCGGCAAGGGAATCGTGACCTCCAACCCCTGTGATGCCGCTTCTTGATCTTCCACGGTGGTGATTTGCCGGTTTGCCAGGGCAAAGATGGCCATCAGTATGGTGACAATGCCACCCACAATAAACCACAGGCGGATGCCCAACCAATCTGATACCGGACCGGCAATCAGCATGGAAAGGGGCATCATGGCGGTAGAGCCAGCGGAAGCCAGGGTGAATACGCGGCCTTGCATTTCCGGGGCTACGCGCTCCTGCAGAATGGCATGCAACGGCCCATTGGTGATAGGACCCATAAAACCGGTAATGAAATAGCCGACCACCGCCAGCCAGAACCAGCTTCCAGGGGTGATGCCGACGATCAGTATCCCAAAGCCGATGAAAAACAGCCCGCCCAGGGTGGTGTATATCTTTCGGCGAAAGCCTCCCCAGGCACCGAGCGTGAGTCCGCCGAGAACCACCCCGATGCCGGCGCCAGCTTCCAGGGCGGAGAGATGCCAGGCGTTCCCCTGGAAGATTTTTGTCACCATGAGAGGCAGGAGTGTTCCGGAGGGGGCCAGGATGAAATTGATGCCCAGGGCTAACAAGACAATGGAAAGCAAACCTTTCCAGGCGACCATGTATTTGAAGGCCACAACCACGTCCTTAACCAGGCGGGTGGGGGTTATGATTTCTTCCGGCGACCTATTGGGGGGTTGTGGAATGGCAACCAGGAAGAGGGGGAAAATGGCGAGCAAGGCGGTGAATACATCAATGCCCAGGATGCCGTACATCGGCAGGAGGGACATCAGCAGGGCGCCCAGCGGAGGGGCGACAATATTCATGGAGCCGCGCAGGGCCTGGTTCAAACCGGCAATGCGGGCCAGGTGTTTGGCGGGAACCATCAGAGAGGTGGAGGCTTGCATCGCCGGCCAGTGGAAAACACCCCCGATGGAACGCAGGAACATGATCAGGTAGATATGCCAGGGTTGCACGTGCCCGGCCCAAAAAACCAGCCCCAGGCCAATGCTGGCCAGGGCAATCGAGCCATCTGCCACGATCATCACCAGGCGGCGGTTAAGACGATCCACCAAGGCGCCGGCGAAGGGACCGATAAAAACATCCGGCAATACCGCCACCAGTGTAGCCATCGCCAGGACGGTGGCGGAACCTGTGGATTGAGTGAGATACCAGACGAGGGCAAAGTTGACCAATCCGCTGCCCAGCAGGGAAAAGATCTGCGCAATCCAGATGGGGAAGAAGGATCGTTTCCAGTTTTCAGAGATGGTGATCGTTTGAGACATGAATTTTCCCGATTATTGGAGGGTTACTTGCGAAGAGGATGTGCCCACCTTTTGTGAGCACATCCGATTCTATAATGGTTACCACAGGTGGGGGGGAAGGGAGCTGCCTGGTAAAGACCTATTCTATGAAAACCTCAACATGTTCACCATCTTCATCGTCAAAAACGTCCACGATTTGGCCGGTCTCTCCGCCGTTAATGAGTTCCATCAGGGCTTCCGGATCCAGGTCTTCCACCTGGGGGGCAAATTTGACACCCATTTTGATGCCGGCGTTGACAATGCTGATGGGCATGCGAATGTTAACCCGGGTTTTGCCGCTGTCGGTATCGGTAATGCGGACGCGGAACCAGCGGTTGGATCTGGCGGCAGGCGCAGTTGCGGCGGGTAGGAAATCCGTGGAACGGGGAGTGCCGGTTTCCTCCAACGCTTCCAACAATCCGGCAGCTTCATCGGGAGAGAGTTTGCCTTCTTGAATCATGCGTAAAACTCGCAGGCGTTCTTCTTTGTTTGCCATGGTTTCCTCCAATTAACTTTGAGATCCGTCGGCGGCGGATTCAGGGGATTTTCGGTTGCGCAAACGGCGCTGGGCTTCGCCAAAGTCAATGATGCCTTTTTCTAAATCTTCCAAGATTTTCCGGCGGTCATCGGACGTGAGCCGGGCGGGGGTTTCATCCTGAGAAGGCTCGAAGCCGAGGGCGCGGAGAATTTCATTGAACCGGTTGCGCAGGGTGGGGTAGGAGAAGCCAAGCTCGTTCTCCAGGCGGTTGAAGCGGCCTTCGCAGCGGATGAAGGCCATCAGGAAGTTGATTTGTTCAGCCGTCAGTTGAGAGAGGGGATTGGTGGGCTGGCTGAACTGACCTTCAAGGGTGGTATCACAGGAGTGACAGTGGAGACGGGTAATTATCATCTCGCTGCCACACACCGGGCACCTGCCAGGGAAGCGATTGTTCATCTTATCTCCTTCGCGCGTAGAAACGCAAATCATCTTGATTGAATATATTGAAGTAATTATAAATAAAATTGAAAAAATGTCAAGAGATAATCAATATATATTCAACTAATGAAAGAAAAATGAAATTTGCCTCTTGGCGTCTGTTTGCGATTCACACTGTTGGGCTTTCCTGGAATCCCAATGGCGCGGGCCGTGTTGGGGATTGGGGATTTTCCAGTATAATCGGGGTGTATCGCATAGCGAATTGGAGAACCGATGGAACTCTTGGGCAAAGATGCAATTTCAACAGATGTGGGCGTGCGGCTGCGTCACCTGCGTGAGGAACGGGGAATTTCCATGCGCATGTTGGCGCGACTCAGCAGCTTATCGGCAAATGCATTGAGCATGATCGAGCGCGGCTTGACCTCACCCTCCGTCAGTACATTGAACAAACTGGCTTCCGCGCTGGAGGTTCCCATCACCGCATTTTTTCATCCGGAGCCTGAACGCCTGAAGGTGGTTTTCCGCAAGAGCACAGAACGTCCACGGCTGCCCTTTATGCGCGGCCTGTGGGAGGGATTGGGAGGGGAAGTTTTCGCGGGCCGGGTGGAGGCATACCAATTAACCCTGGAGGCAGGGGGCAGTAGCGGTCCGCAGCGGCTGGTACATACCGGTCATGAGTTTGTGTATTGCCTGCGCGGGCAGTTGGAGTATGAAGTGGATCAGGAACCTTATGTGCTGGAGGCCGGGGACAGCCTGCTGTTTTACGCCCACCTCAAGCATCGCTGGCGCAACGGGGGAAAATCGGTGGTGAATGCGATCATCATTATTTCGGATTTTGATGAGTTGGAACATCCCGGTGCGTTTCACCTGCACGCGCTGGATGGAGAAGAGGACAGCAAACTTGAATGGACGGCGGGAACGGGCGACTGAAACCCGTACCAAACCAAGGCCGGGGGAATTAGAGATTCAGCCAGCGAGTGGCGGCAGCGGGGATATCCGCCAAGGGTCCGACCTTTAATTTACATTCCGGCAGCGATTCAACGAACATTTTGCCATAGCGTTTGGAGAGGATGCGTTTATCGAGGATGACGACCACGCCGCGGTCGGATTCGGTGCGGATGAGGCGGCCAAAGCCCTGGCGGAACCGGAGGATGGCCTCTGGCAGGCTGTACTCGCTGAAGGGGTCCTCGAATGTTTCGGAGCGGGCAGCGATGATGGGATCGGTGGGCACATCGAAGGGGAGCTTGACGATCACCAGCACAGAAAGCGCCTGGCCGGGGATATCCACACCTTCCCAGAAGGCGCGTGTGCCGAGCAAGACGGCGCGCTCCGCCCCGCGGAACGAATCCAGCAGAGAAGCGGCAGAGGCGCCTTCGCCCTGTTCATAGATGTAAATCCCGGCATCGGAAAGGGCGGGGGTAATCGCCTGGGAGGTCTTCTTCAATTGCGCATAAGAGGTGAACAGCACCAACATACGTCCGCCGGTGGCCTTGCTGAGGCGGATGAGCGTATTTTCCACTGCCCGCTGGTAATTGTACTGGTCGGAGGGTTCAGGGATATCGTTTGCCAGATACAATAAAGCAGAAGTTTCGTAATCGAACGGGGAACCCAGCATCAACTCATCAGCCTCATCGGCATTCAGACGGGAGCGCAGGTAGTCAAAGCGGTTGTTGGCGGTGAGGGTGGCCGAGGTGACGATGATGCTCTTCTTCTTATGCCAGAGGTTTTCTTCCATCAGGGGACCGACATGCAGTGGGGCAACCTGCAATGCCAGGGCGTTGTTATTCGGGGCGATTTCTGCCCAGTAGATTTGGGCCGGATCAGGGCTGGAGACCAGCCCGGTCAGGTTGACATCCACCTCGGTCAGGCGGAGACGGAGATCGGCAAGGGCGGAAATAAGGTCTTCGATTTCATCGCCTTCCGCGGCCAGCCCATCGCGGCAGCCTTCGGCGATTTCCTTGAGGGTGCCTTGCAGAAGCGCCAGGGTTTCGTGGGCGGTATCCCAACTGATTTCCACATCCGTCCAAAAGTTTTGGGTACGGGTGGCAGGCAGGATACGGGTTTGTTGACCGTAGGGGCTGATGGGATGTCCATCGCGCTGTTCTGCCAGGAAGTTATCAATGGTGGTGAAGAAGTTGCGGATATCGAAATCGAGACGGAAATTGAGGTCGGTGGCGCGCTGGATGGCCTGGTGCAGGGCGGCAAATTCCGAGGGACGCATACCCGCTTTCGCAGCCGTCAGCAGGCGGGAAAGCAAGCCTGAAGTGGTGCCACCGATTTCCTTGGAGAGCCGGCCCAGGTCGCCCTGGCTGACGCGAAAGCTGAGGGCGTTGGTGGTGGCACTTTCCAGGTGATGGCCTTCATCCACGATGAGATAGTCGAAGTTGGGCAGCACCTTGTTGCCGGTGGCAATATCCGCCAGTAACAGGGCGTGATTGATCACCACCAGGTGAGCGGCGAGGGCAGATTGGCGGGCGATGAAGAAGGGGCAAGCCCCGCCTGTGCGCTGCATGCAAACTTCCGCTTTGCAGCCTTCATCTTCGGCAGAGAGGCGCGACCAGATATCGCGCTCGATGGGGCCATTGAGATTGATCTCATTGCGATCGCCCTGACCGCCTTCGTTCAGCCAGACGAGCACCTTGGCCAGGACCCGCATCTCTTCGGAGGACTGCGGGCCGCGCTCACGCAGGGTATGCAGCCGGCGCGGGCAGAGGTAGTTGGAGCGGCCTTTGAGGACAGCAGCGCGCACATCAATATCCAAAATTTGAGCAACATCCGGGATGTCTTTATTGATGAGCTGCTCTTGCAAATTGATGGTATTGGTGGAGATCACCACCCGTTCGTTATTGCTTACCGCCCAGAGGGCGGCAGGGATGAGATAGGCAAAGGATTTACCGGTACCCGTTCCGGCTTCCACGAGCAGGTGTTGGCCCTCGGAAAGGGAACGGGTAACGGTGCGCAGCATTTCCACCTGCTGGGCGCGCATTTCGTAGCCGGGAAAATAGCGCGAGAGGCCGCCACCATGCTCCAGGATGGAAGCAACTTCATCTTCATCCAGGAGGGTAGGAAAGGGATTCGGCTGCAAAGGCTCGTGGGATTCCAGGATGGGCGGCTCGAAGAGCGGGCCGTGGTCCCGGTCATGGGAGGGGGAGGCCGGAATGGGCTGGCGGGAGCGGGCACGCAGGACCTGGCTGAAAAGCCAGCCTGCCCCCCAGTCGAAGGGTTCGCTTAATCGGACAAATTCTGCCAGCAGTTTGAGGGGAAGGGTGAGCGCTTTTTCGTAAAGGTGATTGAACAGCGCGTGGGTGACCCGCGCATCATCCAGGGCGCGGTGCGTGGCAGGCAGAAGAATCCCGAGGGATTGGCCGAGAGCGCCCAGGTTGTAACGATTGGAAGTGGGCAGCAGGACGGAGGCCAGTTCGTATGTATCTACAAAATCATTGTCTACCAGGAGGTTGGCACGATTGAGGAATGCCAGGTCAAAGCGGACGTTGTGGCCCAGGATGGGAAGATCGCCGCAGAAATCCGCCAACTCCTGCTGGATTGCACGCAGGGGCGGAGCATGTATGACCATCTCGTTGCTGATGCCGGTGAGAGCCGTGATCTGCGGAGGGATGGGACGGCCCGGGTTGATAAGCGTGGACCATTCATCTTCGATTCGTTTGCCGTTAAAGCGCACGGCCCCAATTTCGATGATGGCATCGCGGGTGGAATCCAGACCGGTGCTTTCGATATCAATGGAGACAAGAGAGGGCATGGGGCGATTATACCAAAGTATCGAAATTCTGTTCGGTTTTCTAATCCAGTGGCTGACAAGTGGGACAAATGAAGGAGGTAGTGGAGCCCGTTTTAATTTTCTGAATGGGGGTGTGGCACACCGGGCAGGGTTGGCCTTCTTTGTACCCGATCAGGATATGTTCCATCGTAAAGCCGCCGGGCTGGCCGGAGAGGGTTTGCTCGTAGAATGCGCCACCCAGGTCGAGGGCAGGCTGGAGGCCTTGTTGAATGGCATTCCACAGGGCGGCAATCTCGGCGGGGGAGAGGGACGCCAGGGGCCGCAGGGGATGAAGGCGGGCCATGAAGAGAATATCGTGAATGTAGGCATTGCCAATACCGGCCAGGTTTTTCTGATCCAACAGGAAGGCTTTGACCCGCCCGCGTTGATTGAGGATCAGGCGGTTGAATTCTTCTTCCGTCAAATCAAGGGCATTGGGGCCGAGGTTGGCTGTGAGCGAGTGCGTGGAAAGCTGATCCGCGGCGGCGTAATGGATGTAACCGAACCACCAAAAGTTAATCGCCAGGGCTTCCCCGGAATCCAATTCCAGGACGAAGCGAACTTTGGCGGGGAGTCGGTCCGGCGCACAGCGGAGAATTTCTCCACCCATTCCGAGGTTGAGCAGCAAGTAGCCGCGGTCAGTTTCGATGAAGATCCATTTACCATGGTTTGAGACCCGCAGAACCAGCGCTCCCGAAAGGGCTGATATAAAATCCTCCGGGGGAAGATTAAGCGATTTCGGCTGGTGGATGGTGAAGGAGGTGAACCGCTTGCCGGGAAGAAAGTTCTGAAGCTCGCGGGCGCGGGAGGTGATTTCGGGTAGTTCGGGCATGGGTACCTCACGAAGAGAGATAAAGGGATTGTATCACTGTGCGTTTTGAATAAGGGGCAAGAAAATGTGAACGGGCAGTGGTACGGGTTGGCCGAGGTTGTACCACAGCCAGAGAAAACCAACCCTGGCATCCAGGCGGCCAACCCCGGTGTCGTTATCGGGTCCGGGTGGGGTGATGTCTTCCGCTGCCGCCAGGAGTGCCTGCCGCTGCTGGGCGGGGGTTAGAGAAGGATAAGCCTGTAGAATGAGGGCCAGCAGTCCGGCGGCGTGTGGAGCGGCAAACGAAGTGCCGGAGAATGCGCCATAAAGACCGGAGCGCTCGGAAGAGCGGATATTTTCAGCCGGGGCGGCCAGGTTGGGGAAGATTGCCTCGGGGGTGCAACGGGATGGGCCGCGTGAGCTGGAAAGGGAGACCTGGTCGGAGGAATCAACACCCCCCACCGAGAAGGCTTCGGGGAGATTGGCAGGGCTGGCGTTGGAGGCAGCGGCAGGGCCGAGATTACCAGCAGAGAAGATGGGCAGGATGCCGGCTGCCAGGAGCACCTGGAGATCGGGTTGGAACTCGGTGTCACAGCCGGGAACCAGGCCGCCCCAGGAATTGTTGAGGATGTGCGGGGTATCCGTGGTAGCCGGGTCGCCATCCGGATCGAGAATCCACTGCAGGGCGGCGTGGATTGCGCTGGTGCGGGCGATGCCGGCATCGTTGAATATCTTTGCAGAGATCCACCTGGCGCCCGGGGCCAGGCCAATGGACGTGCCGCCTGCATCCCCCCCGACCATGAGGCCCATCACCCCGGTTCCGTGACCGGTTGGGTCGTAGGGAGTGTCATGTTGACCGTAGGGATCGAACCAGGAATTGGTTCCGCCACGCCAGCGGGAAACGAGATCCGGGTGGGTATAACTGACACCCGTATCCAGGGAAGCGACGACGACGCCAAAGCCATCCCAGCCGAGGGCATGCGCATAATTGGCGTGGATTTGCAGGAGGTTAGGTTCATCCGTAGGGGAGTGAGCCAGAGGTTCAGGGAGGAGGTATTCCGCATCCAGGGAAATGGAACGAACCTGGGGAAGCAAGGCCATCTGTTGAATAGCAAGGGGGGTGGCCTGGAGGGCAAGGGCATTGATGGACCAGAAGAATGTCGGATTTGAAGTAAGATTTTGCTGACGGGATGCGTATAGCCACGGTTCGAGGGCGAGACGGCTTTGTTGGGAAGCGGATTGCAAGCGCTGGATGAGTTCCTGCTGCCGCTCCGGGCGGCTCTGCGGCAGGTTGAGGAGATTTTGTGATGTACCCAGGTGAACGATGACGGGGATGAATTCATCCGGTGTGGCGGCTGCCATGGCAGTCATCACGGCGGAGGAGATGGGTGCAGGGGTTGGTGGATTTTCCGTATAGGGAAGACGGACAGCGCCTGCCTGAAAGGGCAGGAGAAGAAAAACCAGCACCAACAGCCACCTGCGAATGACCATCGTGTTACTCCCTTGTTACAAGAAATACCGCCGGGCGGATGCGCCGGCGGTGGGAGGAGTAGAGCCGAATTTGACTCTCTACTGGACCTTCACGTTTTCGATCAGCACATCGCCAATCTGGATATCAATCACACTACCGGAATGCAAGGCGTTGTTTGTATTGTAATAGATCATCCAGTATGTTTGGCCGATTTCATGGTCCACTTTATGGGTCATGGTGGCTTCGGTGAACACCTGTTTGCCATCGGTGGCGATTAGAACCGGGTTATGGGTGCCATCCATCAACGCATCCATATTCCCTTCGTTGTTTACGACCACATAGCGGATATCCACCAGGCCCCCATCCGCCGTCATGGCGATGCGGGTAAAGCGCACACCATAGCGGGCTTCAATTACCGGTTGGGGGATCTCCGCGATCTCCTTGCCGGGAGGCTGGATCATGCGTGAGAGCGCGAAGCCTCCCAAACCGAGGGAAACAACGACCAGTAAAACAATGGCAAAGATAAAATTGGATTTGGCTTTCAGCATTTCCTACCTCACTTCTTGGTTCAGGGTTCTGGCAGGCAGGTTCACCTGCCTGCCAGAATGATTGTTTGGTTTAGCGGCGCACGAGCGGGATGAACAGAATTGTTCCAGGTGCGGCTGGGGTGGCGAAGACTGTCAGGGTTGTCAGTTCGCTCCAGTTGTTTGAACTATCGAGCACCCGCAGGGAGATTGTGTTCAGGCCGGGTTGCAGGTCTGTTACTGCAATCTCAGCGCTGAACAACAGGCTCGTTTGCAGGTTAAAGGCGTTACCGGCATTCGGTACCACCAGGGTGGCGAGGCCGAGGCCCGGATCATTGCCGTTGAGGAAGAACTCCACCCGGGAAATATTGGAGAGCAGATCCGGATCGGTCGCCCTGCCCGTCAGGGTGACAACCAAAGCCAGGGGGTCAGTGGTGTCCACGATGGGCGGATTAACCATCAGGTTGAAGAAGACGGGCGGGAGGATATCCACAATGCCCTTCTCAACCGTGATCGTGAGGGTGACGAAATCACCCCAGTTACCGGATGCATCCTTGCCGTGGACGTAGAGGGTGTGGTCACCCTGGGCCAGCAGGTTCACGTTCACCAGGGAAATGTTGGCAAAAACCACCTCGCTGCTGGTATTGAAGAAGCCATCCTTTGCCATCAACGGGAAGCCCGTTCCGTTGGTTCCAGGGGTATCAAAGAAGACTTCAGCCTGGAAGATGCGGGAGTTGACGCCAGCGGCAACCGGATCGGTGATCGTGGCTTCCACCCGCAGGTTGGTGTGGATTCGGGTGTCGAAGACAGCCGCCGGGACGGTGGTGAGGGCAGAGGTTTGCGGGCCGCTGCGATCGAGGAGCAGATCGAGTGTGGTGAAGGCGCCCCAATTGCCCGTGACATCCTGACTGTGAACGAAGAGCTGGTTTAGCCCCTCCGGCAGACCGGCAAGGTCAACCGTGGTGAGGCTGCCATACAGGCTGGCGATCCACGGGTTACCCGTGGAGACCACGACGGTCATGGGAATGCCCGTTCCATCCGCACCGGCAGCGCCGATAAAGTACTCGGCAGCCTGGATGGTGGAGAGGCCGGTGGTGGAGTCATCCGCAGTGCCCCAGATTTGAACAGGGACTGAGCCGTTGGTTGGCGCGGGGGAGAGACTCAGGGAGAGGGAAACCGGCCCGGTTTCATCGAGGGAGAAGACGACCGAATTCAATGGGCCCCAACTCAGGGTGTCTTCCTGGCCGCGTACATACAGGGTGTGCTGGCCCGGACCGAGGGCGAGAGGCGTCAGATCAATATCAAAGTTGGTCGTGTTGGTAATATTGGGGGCAGCAAAGGCCACGGCGGTGCCGGTTCCGGCTGCACCGGAGCCATCAATGAAGTACTCCAGGCCAGTGACATTTTGTCCGCCGGTCATGGCATCGGTGATGGTGGTGGTTACGCTCAGCAAGTTGCCAGCCAGGGTGGCGGTCAGGGAGGAGACCATCGGTCCATTGGCAGGTGAGAGAGCGCCGGGAATGCTGAGGAAGGTGAAGATGCCGCCAAAGGCGATTTCTCCACCCGGCAAGGCCAGGCTGTAATTGTGATTGAAGCTGGAGTCGTACAGGGCAAACTTCTGCCCGGGGACGGCACTCAGCGGGATGGTGGCAATGGCATCCATGGTCTCACCGCCGGCCAAAGTTTCGGCCACGGCCAGGTGTGGATCCTTGCGCAGGTTACCATCACTGGCGATGATGTTCTGGTGCATGCCCAGGATGCCCATGGTTCGGTGCTGGATCCCGGCATTGACATAGCGCAGGAGAACGCGGCTGCCCGGTGCGGTAACAATTTCCGGGGTGTTGGGATAGACGAGCCCGTTCAACAGCCAGAATTTGGGGGTGAAATTGGTCATGACAAAATTGTCCGGATCGGCATTGAAGGCCGGATCAATTTCACTGATGACAACCAGGGCTTCATCGTCATAAGTGGTGGCGGGGTCGGTGTAGGCCTGACCAGCCACTGTGGGGTGGACGATCAGGGTGCCATATAACCCCATGGCCACCTGGCGATAGCCATCCACGTTGGCTGTGAGGCCGGCTTCGTAAATGTAGGTGCCGGGCCGATCCACAGTGAAGGTGAAGACTTCGGAGCTGGTTGCCGGAACTTCCGTCAGCATATCCGGGGTGACGGCAAATCCGGGAACATTGAAGGAAGTTGCCTGACCGAGATCATTATGCAGGTTGATGCTGATCAGGTCACCCTGGGTGGCAACAATGGTTGGGCCGCCCGGGGCGATGAGCACATCTGCTGCGCCGGCGGTGTAGCCGAAAACCGGTAACGGACCCGGTAAGCCGGGCAGGGTGACGGTGCCGGTTTTTGCGTATAAATCGCACGTGGTCGAGGAGCAATCCAGTCCGGTTACGGATAGTGCCAGGCGAGGAGCGGGGTGGCCGATGGCCGGGCGGGAATCCGCCTGGACCGCGATCAGAGCACCCGGCAGGCCCACCAGCAACCCGATTGTGACCAGGATCGTTATGAGTTTCGAGAATTTATTGGTTTTCATTTTTCTCTCCGCCTTTCAGTTAGGGGCAATTATTGGGCTGCGGCGGGTCAATGCGGGTGAAGGTAAGCTGACCGCTCATGGTGAGACCCCAGGAGGTAATTTGCTGCAGGGCATGGTTATGGGCGACATGGTAGTATTCACCGCATTGGTTGAAGGTGATCGTGCCCGGAGGCAGCGGATTATTGGTGCCCAGGTAGGGGCTTCCGCTGAAGAATTGACCGCCTTCGAGATTCAGGTCAATTGGCAGGGGAACCGGGATAGGATTCAAGACCTCGTCATATTCTTCGACATCCTCCCAGCGGAAGGTGGTATCCCAGACCTGACCGGAGGCCACGGGGATGGAATACTTATCGAAGCTCTGGTCGCGAACATCATCGCCCAGTGCTCGGCCATCACGACCGATCACCCGGACATTGGCGCCATGCGGATGGAATGGAACCAGGATGCGACCGAAACCGGCATAACGGACGAGAGCCGGCTGGGGATTGGAGGCATCGTTGACGTTAATGTGAACCAGGGAACTATAGGGTTGGGAGGGCAGCCAGGCTGCATTGTTGGGAGCGATGGTATCCGGGAAGG
Source organism: uncultured Anaerolineaceae bacterium (assembly GCA_937907495.1). GTDB lineage: Bacteria > Chloroflexota > Anaerolineae > Anaerolineales > Anaerolineaceae > CALESS01. The sequence continues at coordinate 2,023 of CALESS010000254.1, read as the reverse complement.
AACGGCCATTGATGAGGAAGTAGCGGGGCAAAAAGGCGTTCATGTCCGGGGTCAAGCCCTGTTCCACTGCGATGTGGATATTGGGGTCAATCTCGGAGAGGATCATCGCAAATTCGGCATCCGGATTGTACTGGGTGTCCATTTTATTGTAGGCGTAAAACTCGGTGGCGGTATCCATCGCCGGGCGGACGACCAGCAAGCCGAAGAGACCCATCTGCACCTGCACGGCGGGGTTGGTGCCGGATTCGTACTGGAAGGTGCCTGGTTCGGAGGCCACAAAGCTGTAGGTCATGGACCCGCCATTGGCGGCTGCCACAGGCGCCATGGAGAGCAGGTCTCCGCCCACATCATAGATGGGTTGGGAGGGGATGCCGTTCGCCTGGACATTCTCCTGACCGGGGAAGATGATCGAGACATCCTGCGGCAGGTTGTTTTGCAGGATGACCGTCACGGTATCTCCCTGGTTTACGCAGAGGATGGGGCCGGGGTACTGGAAGGGAGAACTGCCTTCCGAGAAGCCCCACATGAAGATGGTATTTCCATCCGGCAGGCTGATGGTGCCTGTTTTCGTGGTGAGGGTAAATGTGGAGGATGAGTTGGTGGTGCAAATCATACTGGAATCGGAGGGCGGGGCAGCCGTAACCAGGGAATAGGTTAGGGCTGGCAGAAAGCCAACAGCCAGGATGACCAGTGCCAGGACCAGCTTTTTCCCCACATTTTTGAAGGAGGTTCGTAAATTCATTTCAATCTTCTCCTATCTTCTTTAAGCCAGCGGGTTGGTGTGCGGCTCATCCTGGGGGAGGAGTGTGCCAGCTGGGACAACAACAATTTGAGCCATCTGCCCGCCATAACCGGGGCCGCCCGCGTTGGATTGCTGCTGGCTATTTCGGTTATAGAGTAAGTAGGTTCCGGGGGTGGAGGGAGCAGAGAAGATCGCTTCCACACCTTCACCGGGACCGATGGAGATGGTATTGGTTTCGAAACTCAGGTCGGCGCCGGTGCGTCCGCCGGCGGTGAGACCGCGGAGCAGGGTGGCATCTTTGGCGATGACCCGCAAGCGCAGGCCTGAGACGGTCATGGATTGGTAGGTGTAGCCCAGGTTGGCGAAGCGCAGGAGCACTTTTTCGCCGGGTTCGCACATAAAGACCGAGCTGACGGGCTGATATTGCAATTCCGGCCGCCCTGCCGGGGCGATGAGGTCGCCGGTGGTGGGATCAATCCCGCCGCCAGGAGCCGCAAGGGTATCGGGGTAAGCCCGGCCATTGAGGAGGTAGAAATCGGGGCGGTAATCGGTCCACTCTGGAAGTTGAATGTGCGAATCGCACCAGTGGGCAAAAGCCCAGATTTCCGAGAGGAAGACCACAAATTCCCGGTCATAGGCGGTGGAGCCATCGCCATCGTTGTAGGCATATTTTCCGGCGGGGACACTGCCCGTGCCCTGGTTTTGGGCAGGACGAATGAAGACCGGGCCGGTCATGCCCATCTGGACGTGCTCGGTATCCTCGAAGTGGCAGTGGTACATATACATGCCAGGGTCGCGCGGGCGGTAGACGTAGGTCAGGTTGCGCCCGATCGGCACTGCCACAGAGGAGGAAGGCTCGCCATCGTACATGGGAATGGCATTCTTGAACCCGTGGAAGTGAACCGTGTGGGCATCAATCAGATCGGGGCGCAGGGCGAGGCCCAGGTTGTAGAGGGTCAGGAAGGTCTCCTGTTGCTCATCCATCACCAGCAGCGGAGCGGCGATTTGAGCTTTTTCCTTCTGGTTGAAGATCAAATCCGGCCGGTTGGCCTGGTGAAGGCTGGTCACATTGCGGAAGCCGAAGGTGTAAACGTTGAAGGGTGAAGGAGCCAGGTCATCCGGCCAATAGGGCAGGGCGGGGGCCGGGGGAACCTGGGGGGAGGCTGCGGGCATGGAAGCCCAGCCATCCGAGGCAGCCAGGGCGTAATCCCGACCATGAGACCATCCCGGGGGAAGGGTCTGGGCGGAGACTACATCCGGCCGCAAAACATTGCGGAGGAG
>CALESS010000253.1 GCA_937907495.1 uncultured Anaerolineaceae bacterium | reverse complement strand
TGGATGTTGTTCTTTTCCGTGTAGATTTTTCGCACCAGCATCACCTGCAGCAGGCGGCGGACGGGCTCAGCTTCCAGGCGGCGGGAGAGGCGCTCGGAATGATCCACCGAGGTGGTGCCGATGAGCTGCGGCCGGCCGATCACGAAGTATTTGATTATCTCCAGCGTGATCTGGCGCAGTTTGGCTTCCTCGGAGCGAAAGACCACATCCGGGAAATCCTGGCGGCGCCAGAAGATGGGCTTGCGCTCGGGGTCGTTGCGCCGGGCATAGTAGGAATACTTGTAGTTGGATGGGTCGCGGGCCTGTACTTCCACCAGCGGGGAATCATTGAGGGCGGCGGTATATTCCAGGTTCATCGGAATGGGCAGCACATCCAGCTTGTAGATTTTGTAGAATTCTTCGGCTTCCGTGAGGGCGGTACCGGTCATGCCGGCCAGCTTGGTGTACATGCGGAAGTAGTTCTGCAGGGTGATGGTGGCGTAGGTGATGTTCTCCGGTTCGATCTTCACGCCTTCCTTGGCTTCCACGGCTTGGTGTAAACCTTCAGACCAGCGGCGCCCGGGCATCAGGCGGCCGGTGAACTCATCCACAATCACCACCTTGCCGTTCTGTACCAGGTAATCCTTGTTCTTTTTGTAGAGGAATTGGGCACGCAAGGTTTGCTCCAGGTAGCCGAGGATGCGGGCCTGTTCGGGGGTGATATCCTCCGGGCGCTCCGGGTCGCGCAGGGTCATGCCCAGCAGTTCTTCCACGTGGGCTTCGCCGATTTCGGTCATCGAGACCACCCGATTTTTCTCATCCACTTCGTAATCTTCGGGGTTTAACTGGCGCACCACCTGGATGGAGCGCACATACCATTCGGTTTCTTCCGAAGCCGGGCCGGAGATGATGAGCGGGGTGCGAGCTTCATCAATCAGGATGTTATCCACCTCATCAATGATGGCGTAGGCATGGCCGCGCTGGACGCGTTCGTTCAGTCCATTGGTCAGGTTATCGCGCAGATAGTCAAAGCCGAACTCGGCATTGGTGCCGTAGGTGATATCGGCCTGGTAAGCCTCCTTACGGGAGACCCCTTCCAGTTGGTGCTGGTCTTCATGCGGAGATTCCTTCTCCAGGTTCACCAGGAAGGCAGTGCGGCCGTTTTCCGTGCGGGCGGCCATTTGCAATACCCCGACCGTCAGGCCGAGGGCATGGTAAATCGGCGCCATCCAGCGGGCATCGCGGCGGGCCAGGTAATCATTGACGGTGACCAGGTGAGCGCCCTGGCCGGTCAGGCCGTTGAGGTAGAGGGCCAGCGTTGCCACCAGGGTTTTGCCTTCGCCGGTGCGCATTTCGGCAATTTTGCCCTCGTGCAGGGTCATGCCGCCGATCATCTGGACATCAAAATGGCGCAGGCCGATGGTGCGTTTACTGGCCTCGCGCACCGCGGCAAAGGCCTCCGGCAGCAAGTCATCCAGCGTTTCGCCTTCGGCCAGGCGGGCACGGAACTCATCCGTTTTGGCAAGCAGTTCCTCATCGCTGAGGGCCTCAAAGGCCGGCTCCAGCGCATTTATTTGCTCCACTACCTGCGACTTGCTCTGAATTTCGCGTTTATTGGGGTCGCCGCCCAGGATTTTAATGATATTTTGAAACATAGAATATGCCCTTTCCGGGCGGAATTATAGCACAACCGCTGTCTCACTTCCTGTGCCCGGGGGGCGGAGGAGCGGATTTTATAGAGATTTCTAACAGCAGGGGAAGCTTAAAAGTTTCGAGGGCGGGGAAAACCCCGCCCTCGAGAATTACAGTGAAAGCTGGAACGAATTAGCGGCCGATCAACGGCAGGAAGATCTTAATTCCCTGCGTGTTATCCGGTTTCGCGTTGACGTTGATGGTCACCGTGGCTTCAGAGACCCAGGAGTAGGCGTCGCCAGCCGGGTAAGTAACCAACTGGTAGACGAAGGTATCCACTCCGGTGAAGCCGGGATCGGGGGTGTAGGTAAACCCACCGTCAATCATCAGGGTCACCGTGCCGTGCATGGGGCCGGTCTTGAGGGCGATGGCGGTGTGGACGGCATCGAACTCCAGGTCATTGGCGAGCACGCCTTGTGCTGCGGGGACGACCAGGGTTCCGTTCAGATCCGCTTGATAGGTATCATCCACCGCTACCGGGTTTTCATCATCCATGAGGACGGTGATATTGACCGTGGCGGTGTTGGAGTTGACCGTCCCATCATTGACCCGGTACGTGAAGCTATCCGTGCCATAATAATTGGGAGCGGGGGTGTAGGTCATGTTCGGGAAGGTGCCGGTCACTGCGCCATGCATTGGAGCTGTGACAACTGTGGCGGTCATGGGATCGCCATCCGCATCCAGGGCCGTCAGCGTGAAGTCAACCGGGGTATCTTCATCGGTTGTCACGGTGGTATTCATTGCCACCGGGGCCGTGTTGGTGAAGATCAGGCGGCCTTCAATGACGGGGTGGATGGTGGTGGGGGTGGGATCGTTCAGATCCTGAATGTATTCGATGACGGCATCCCGGACGTAGTACTGGGTATCTGCAACGATGTGATCCAGCGGCCAGAGTGAAACGCCGTTGTTGTTGAAGTTGCAGGAGCCAGCTGCCAGGTAGTTGACCGTGGACACATTGTAGTAGGTGGAGGCATCATTGAAGTCCACGAAGTCGCCATCAATCTTCAAGTACACCACATTATTGCCATCCGGCAGGGCGGGGTAGGTATCGTTGTACTTGATGTTGTTGTTGGCGTTCGTATCAATCATACAGGTCGTGTAATAGGAGTAGCCGCCGTAACCGGGAACATACTTGTAGTAATAGTAGTTGCGGTAGGCGCGTTCCAGCACGGCCTTGAGCTGCGGTCCGTTCATGCTCATCACAACCAGCGAGTTCTCGTAGGGCATGGCGCTGAACATGTCCGAGATCTTGAGTGTGTACGGTGTTCCCACTGTGGCGGTGGCGGCGATGAGTTTGTTGGTCATGGCGCCGGAGAGATGGAAGTCCACCGAAAGGCCTTCATCGCGCAGTTTCCAGATGGAAGCATCGGCTTGCAGGTTGGCGCCGTTGGTCTCCTGGGTGTAGGCCTGCAGGGTGTCAATCGGGATATCAGTATTCCCGAGCACCGTATTATTGTAGGTCGCCAGAAGATCCGCATAGGGCTGGATGATGGCCTTCACGGCCGCGTTTTCTGCGTAGGCAGATGTAGTTATACTGATGTAGCGGCCTGCCTGCGAGACTACGTCATATTCGCTGCCCCACTTCTCCGCGGAGGGCAGCAAACCAATCACCACTTCGCCCAGGGTATTGTTGTAGCGGTACGCCTGGTTGATAATCACCGGGGTACCATCCGGGGAACCCAGGATGGTCGGCAGGAACTTGTAATCGCCGAAGCCGGTGGCCGGATTGGTGTGGCTGTGGGAGCCGATGATGACATCAATGTTGTCCACGTTTTGCGCCAGGTAGGTATCCACATTGTCGTCCACTTCCACGGAGGCCGGGTTGGTGGTAAAGCCGATGTGGGTCATTGCAATCACCACATCGCTGGCCGGGGCCAGGAAGGAGGAGACATCTGCCGCAGTATCAATCGGGTTGGTGAAGGTCAGGCCCGGAATGTTGGAGGGCAGTTCGTAGTTCGGAACCCGGTGGTTGGCAATGCCAAGGATGGAGACCTTGATTTGCTGCGGACCGACCGTCTTGAAGACAAAGGGTTCCACGCCGACTTCTGCCAGGCCATATGCTCCGGTATCTTCGATATTGGCACCCAGCATCGGGAAATCCGCCTGCTTGAGGGTGCGGAAAATCTGTGCACCGAAGTTGAACTCATGGTTGCCGAGGGTCATGGCATCGTAGCCAACATAGTTGAAGGCCTTGATGAGCGGGTTGATCTGCAGATCGGCGGGCAGGGGGGTGCCATCCGAAGCGTAGCCCAGGCCGGCGCTCTTGAAGTAGTACATCATGGCGTCGCCCTGGATGTTATCACCGGCGGTCAGTAACAGGGTGCGGCTGGGGTTGTGCGCCCGTTCCTGGTTGATGGCGGTCACCAGGTTGGTGTAACCGACATAGGTGCCCTGCAGCAGGTTGCCGTGCGAGTCGTTGTGATGCAGAATGGTCAGGGGGACCACTTCCGTGGCGGTTCCACCGTAGGTGTTGGTGCCGTTGCGGCTGATGCGGCCATCCAGCAGGCCGTCGCCATTCGGGCCTTTGTAGGCCGTGGCGGGGGTGCCATGGTTGGCAGCCACCCAGGCGTTCACCGAATCAAGCATATCACCCCAGTAGGTGATATTCTTGACGTACTTGAACTGGGCAAAGCCATCCTGCCCGGCGGGCGCCAGGAACTCGTTGGTGGCAATCTTGTAGGTAGCGTTGGGATCAATCGCTTTCCAGGTGCTGGTGGCCTTATCGTAGAAGGTGATGTCGTAAGCGCCCCAGGCATAAGGCTGCGGACCGGGGAGGGCATCACTGTAGCGATAGAATTTGTAGCGCACACCAGAAACATCCAGCGCACCCTTGAACAGGGTGGCGGCCTGGTTGAGCAGGTCAATGATCTGCGCACCCGTCATGGTGCCCACGGCGGTGGCATTGCCAAACGGCAGGATGGAATACATCATGCCATAGTTCAGCAAGAAAGGTTCTGTCAACAGGCCATCCACACAGGCCCCGGAGACTTTGCACCAATCGGTGCGGATGCCGCCCGGGTTGTTGAAGACCATGTCCACGTCATTTTCCGCGAAGGCGTCGCTGTTCAACTGGTTGTAGAGGGCATCCTGGATGAAGTTGCCCATCATGTCATCGCCGTCGTAATTGCGCTTCAGGTCCACCTGGGTGTAACCCACAGGGGTGTTGATCAGGGCCTGATAGGCCGGATCATTGACATAGGAAGCAACCAGGTCCGTGATGGGTTGATATTGCGGGTCGGAGGTTCCAACCACAATCGGGGCCCAGACGACGCTGACCGCGTGGGTGTCGGGGTTGTAGGTGACATTAGCCCGGCCTACCCGGCGCCCGGCATAATACGCCTGGACGACGGTGGTGTTGCCCACGACCGTGGCCGCGGTCAGGTTGGTGTGGCTGTGCCCGCCGATGATCAGGTTGACCGGTTTGTTGGCGGTGTTCAGCTTGGCAGCCAGGGTTTTATCGCCATAGACGGTGAAGCCGTAGCCATAACCACCATCTTCAAAGCCATTATGGCTGAGGACGACCATTACGTCGGCGCCTGCGGCGATCATTTCATCGTAGTAGTGGACGATGGAATCGGCCGGATCCTTGAAGCACAGACCGGCGGTGGCATCCGCGATAGTGATGTAGGGGGTTTCCACAGAGCCAACGCCAATCACACCCACCTGCACGGCGCCGCCCGCCACATCCAAAATGGTGTAAGCAGGCACGGTGTAATCGGTGGAGGTGACGGTATCGGTCAGCACGGGGCGGTCCCACCCGGCGCAGGAATCGCCAACTTTGGTTACCAGGTTGGCCATCACAAACGGGAAGGTATCACCGGGCAGGGCGGCATTGCCAGCCTGCAAAGCGCGTTGGGCCAGGACGGATTTGCCCCAGTCAAACTCGTGGTTGCCGAAGACAGCCGCATCGTAGCCGATTTGCTTGTAGTAATCAATGGTCGGCAAACCTTTTTGCAGGTTGGAGAGCAGCGTGCTCTGCATGATATCGCCGCCATCCAAAAGCAGGACGTTTCCTGCTCCGACAGCCGTGCGAACATCCACGACCTTTTGGGCCACGCGGGCCGCACCGGGGTTTGAGCCAGCCGGTTCCAGGTTGCCATGGAAGTCATTGGTGTGCAGAATGGTAAAGGTTATGGGATCTGCCAGCAGCGAAGGTGCGGCAGAAGTCTGGGCCGGCAGCGAAAGGCTGAGCATCAGCGCAATCGCCATCAAAGTATAAACAAAACGTTTCATCGTTTCCCTCCAACTAGATTTTTGGGTAGGTTGTTTTCGGTACGCACGCTCAATAAACAAACAGTCGGAAAGTTGACCTCCTTTTTCAAGATTACCCTCCAAATAATTCTGTGGATTGCCAACCCGTCAACCAGCATGGGTTGGCTTATCAAGATGAGAGATTCCAAGGATAGAAATATCCATTCTCATCTATTATTAATCCACAAACAAGCCCTTAAGTCAAGCGAGATTCGTCACTTTCCGGCTATGTTTTGGTAACTCCTGTGCCGGGTTCGCCCTGACCCTTAATCAAAATCGGACTGCGAGCATGCCCGCAGTCCGATGGGGTTAACAAGGATACAGACCCTGGTATTTGGCCTGCAAATAATTGAGGTATGGCTCAATCCGCAGCGGGCCGCCGGTGATGCGTTGCACCAGCTCATTGGCGGTGAACTTGCGCCCGTGCTGGTAGATGTTCTCCCGCAGCCAGCCGTGCAGATTGCCGAATTGCCCGTTCTCCATCTCTGCCGGGATGCCCGGATGGGCTTTGCAGGCTTCTGCAAACCACTGGGCAGAGAGGATGTTGCCCAGGGTGTAGCCCTGGAATACACCACCGATTTGGCCGCCGTACCAGTGGATATCTTGCAGCACCCCCAGCCGGTCAGAGGGCGGGGTGATGCCCAAATCCTGCTGGAAGCGGCTGTTCCAGGCCTGTGGCAGGTCGCGCACTGCCAGTTTGCCTTCCAACAACTCCAGCTCCAGGTCAAAGCGCAGCATGACGTGCAAGTTGTAGGTCACCTCGTCTGCATCCACGCGGATCAAAGAGCGCTCCACCTTGTTGATGGCGCGGTAGAACTGCTCCAGCGAGGTATCTGCCAGGACGGGAAAAGCCGCCTGGAGGCGGGGGTAGTAAAAATGCCAGAACTCCAGGCTGCGCCCGACCAGGTTCTCCCACAGGCGGGATTGGCTCTCGTGGACGCCGGAAGAAGTGCCGGAAGCGAGCGGGGTACCCTCAAAATCCAGCCGGATACCCTGCTCATACATGGCATGCCCGGCTTCGTGGATGGTACTGAAGAGTGCATCCGTCAGGAAATTCTCATCCACCCGGGTGGTGATGCGCACATCCCCCAGGCCGAACTTGGTGGTGAAGGGGTGCGGCGCAAAATCCTGGCGGCCGCGGTTGAAATCATAACCCAACGCCCGAATGACCTCAATGCCGAAATCCCACTGCGCCTGGCGCGGGTAGTGGCGGTGCAGGCAGGAATCATCGGCGGGCGGCAGAGCGGTGATGGCCTGCACCAGCGGCAGCAAGCCCTGGCGCAGTTCGGCAAACAGGGACTGTACACTGGCGGCCTTGAGGCCGTAATCGGCAAAATCAATCAGCGGGTCGGCAATATGCTCGTAGCCGGGGAAGAAATCCGCCATGCGCCGGCTGAGTTCGAGGGAGCGCTCGAGCAGGGGTTCCACCTTCTTGAAGTCACCGGCGGGGCGGGCTTCGCTCCAGGCCTGGTAGCTGAGGGCGGAATGTTGGTGGAACTCGGTCATGAAGGCCGGGGGAATGCGTACCATGCGCTCAAAATCCCGCCGGGCCACCCGCACCAGGCTGGCCTCATCGGATTCGTAGGGCAGGGATTCAGCCCAGGGCTGGAGATCATCCAGCAGGCGGCCCAGTTCGGGGTCGCTGGAGCGCTCCAGCGAGAGCCGGGCCAGCAGGGCCGATTGACGGCCGCGGCCATGGGCGCCTCCGGACGGCATGTTGACCTGTTGGTCCCAACCGAGCAGGCTGCCAGCCATATCCAGGTCGTAAATTTCGGCTAAACGTTGTTTGAGTGCGATGAATTTTTCCTGCATTCAACCTCCGGGCTTCTCAAGCAGCAATCTGGAACTGGCAAAGATCAAAGGGGCGGGGGAGTTTATTCCCGCGGCTGGCCCAGGCGGGCGCGTTCTTCTTCCACGATCTTGGGTTCCAATTTTTTGAAGAGCGGCTGGGGCTGCACCAATACCCGTCCGCCTTCCAACTGGGAGGCTTCCCAGCGCCCGCTGGCGGTGGAGCCGTCATAGCGCAGCACGGTATGTTCCCCCAGCTCATCGCTGACCGTTTCCAGGCGTTGCTCACCGAACAGGGGCTGGGTATAGCCGAAGTAGGTGTGCAGCCGCTCGCTGCTGAAGGGCACAAATGGAGAGAAGAGGACCTTGAGCGAGTCAATCGCCCGCAGCGCCACGTAAACGGCCCGTCCGGCGGCTGCCCGGTCGGTCTTGATGGTCAGCCAGGGGGCCGTGGTATCCAGGTATTTGTTGACCTCGCTGGCCAGGCGCATGGCCTCGCCCAGGGCTGCCCGCAGGTGAACCGCTTCCAGTTCTTGTCCGACGGTGTGGAACCCGGATTCGATCTGGGAAAGCAGGTCACGGTCGGTGGGGGTCAATTCACCTGGCTCTGGCACGCGGCCATCAAAGTTTTTGAAGGCGAACGACAACACCCGGTTGGCCAGGTTGCCCCAGGTAGCCACCAGTTCATCGTTGTTGCGCTTGTAGAAATCGTTCCAATCCCAATCGGTATCCTTGGTTTCGGGCATGTTGGTCGTCAGGTAGTAACGCAGCGGATCGGGATCATAGCGGGTGAGGAAATCCCGGCACCAGACGCCCCAATTGCGGCTGCCGGAAATCTTCTGACCTTCCATGTTCATGAATTCGTTGGCTGGCACATCGAACGGCAGCACCAGGGGCTGCGGATCGGGACTGCCCATCAGCGCATCAAACGCCCGCCCGCAGCCGGAGAGCTGGGCCGGCCAGATGATGGCGTGGAAGGGGATATTATCTTTGCCGATGAAATAGTAGGTGCGGGAGGCATCCGACTGCCACCATTCTCGCCAGGCATCCGGCTGACCGCTGAGCCGGGCCCATTCAATGGCCGCGCTCAGGTAACCGATGACGGCCTCAAACCAGACATAGAGACACTTGCCCTCCCAATCCGCAATCGGCACGGGGATGCCCCAATCCAGGTCGCGGGTGATTGGCCGTCCGTGCAAATCCACCGCCTCGATGGTGCCGAGGGATTGGCGCAGCACATTTGGCCGCCAGTAGGATTCGCGCTCCTTGAGGAAGGCCACCACCTCCGGCTGCAATTTGCCCAGGTCCAGGTAGTAATGCTCGGTTTCGCGCAGCTCCGGGGTGGAGTTATCCACCTTGGAGCGCGGGTCAATCAACTTTTCCGCCTCCAGCAGGCTGCCGCACTTATCGCACTGGTCACTGCGGGCGCCCGTGTAACCGCAGAGGTAACAGGTGCCTTCCACGTAGCGGTCCGGCAGAAAGCGATTCTGACTTGGGGCGTACCATTGCATTTCGCGGTGGGTGTAGAGGTAGCCGTTTTGCAGCAAGGCGGTGAACACATTTTGCGAGACGCCAAAGTGGTTGATGGTGTGGGTGCTGGTGAACAAATCGTAGGTCAGGCCCGCCTGGAGGAACAAATCCAAAAAGCCCTGGTGAAAGCGCTCATAAACCTGGCGGGGGGGGATTCCTTCAGCATCGGCGCGCACCGTGATCGGCGTGCCATGAGCATCCGAGCCGCTCACCATCAACACTTGCCGGCCGCGCAGCCGCTGATAGCGGGCGAAGATATCTGCCGGCAAATAGGCGCCGGTCAGGTTGCCGACGTGAATCTCGGCGTTGGCATAGGGCCAGGCAACTGCAACCAGAACGGGATCGGACATGGGAACACCTCGGATGGTTTGGGATAGCGTACCTGATTATAACCTAATAACACCCCTCTCCGCAGATAATCTGTGGATGGGGTGCGCGGCCAGCCTGTATAATGAATTCAAATGGGGGCACAGTTCCTCGGCTGTTGGGCTGTGCTATAATCATAGATAGGCCAATACGGCGGGATCATTCCCCCGGGCGGCCAGGGAGTTGTTATGGACTTCTTTTTGCTGAACCCAAATGTAGCGTATTTAATGCTGGTGGCTGGCTTTTTGCTGGCCGTGCTGGCGCTCTTTTCCCCCGGCACCGGGATATTGGAGATAGGCGCCCTGTTCCTGCTGGTGCTGGCCGGTTACAGCATCGCCACCCAGCCGATTAACTGGTGGGCGCTGGCGGTGCTGGTGCTGGGCGTCTTCCCGTTCCTGCTGGCGCTGCGCCGATCGGGCCGCTGGTGGTATTTGTTGATCTCCATTGCCGCCCTGGTCATTGGCTCGGTTTTCCTCATCCGCCCGCAAAACGGCGTGATGGCGGTCAACCCTTGGCTGGCAGCAATTACCTCCGCCGCCAGTACCGGCCTGTTGTGGCTTATCGGACGGCGCGGCATCGAAGCCCTGCGAATCCCCAAGGCCACCCAGGATGATGTGATCGGGCAGTTTGGTGAATCCCGCACCGATGTTCACATGGAAGGCACCGTCTATGTGGGTGGCGAGGAATGGTCCGCCCGCAGCAGCCAGTTCATCCCCGCCGGCTGCCGGGTCAAAGTCCTGCGTCGTGAGGGCTTGTCTGTTATTGTGGAAAAAGCGGAAGATTAGCCGCTTCTTGAAAATTGTTCCATCCATATAGAAGGAGTTAAGAATGAGTGGAGATACCGGATCAACTGTTTTGATTTTGTGCCTGATCGGTGTAGTCGCCCTGGTGATTATTGCCTTTCTGACCAGCGCCATTCGCATCGTCCAGGAGTATCAGCGCCTGGTGGTCTTCCGCCTTGGCCGCTGTGTGGGCGCTCGCGGACCGGGCATTGTCTTGCTCATCCCGATCATTGACCGGGCTGTGAAGACAGACCTGCGTGAGCAGGTGCGCGAGATCCCTGCCCAAACATCCATCACCAAGGATAACGCCCCGATCTCGATTGACTTCCTGTGGTACTACAAAGTGGTAGACCCGGTGCAATCGGTGCTGCAAGTGGGCAACTTTGAGCTGGCTGCCCAGGGTATCGCCACCACCACCCTGCGCTCCGTCATCGGCGGCATCCCGCTGGATGGTGTGCTCTCCGAGCGTGAAGCCATCAACAGCGCCCTGCGCAGCCGCCTGGATGAAGTCACCGAACGCTGGGGCGTCAAGGTCACCAACGTGGAAATCCGCGAGATCATGCCGCCCCGCGATGTGCAGGATGCCATGAACCGCCAGCTTTCAGCAGAGCGCAATCGCCGCGCCGTGGTCACCGAATCTACCGGTACCCGCGAAGCCGCCGTCAACGTGGCGGAAGGCGAACGCCAGGCTGCCATTTTGCGGGCGGATGGCGACAAACAATCGCAGATTCTGCGTGCCGAAGGCGACCGGCAATCCGCCATTTTGCGGGCGGATGGCTACTCCAGTGCTCTGGCCAAGATTTCGGAAGTGGCCCGTACCCTGGATAAGAACACCGTCACCTTGCAATACTTCGACACCCTCAAGACGATGTCTGCCAACCCGTCCACCAAGTACATCTTCCCGATGGAATTCACCAGCCTGCTGGGGAACTTCGTCAAGGAACAACGTTCAGAATAATCTCTGACCCCCCGCGGAGGCTGCTGCAACCTGGCAGCCTCCGCCTTTCCCTGCTCCCTGTGAACCCAACACCCATCCCATTTGAAATCAAACCGGCTTCGCTGGCCGACCTGGGGGAATTGCGCCGGCTGGAGCAGATCTGCTTTAACCAGGACGCTTGGCCGTGGTTCGACTTGCTGGGTGTGCTGACTTTTCCGGGCATTGTGCGGGTGAAGGCGGTTGCCAATGGGCGCATGGTGGGCTTTGCCGCGGGTGAACGCAAGCCGGATGAAGGCCGCGCCTGGGTCACGACCATCGGCGTCCAGCCGGAGTTCCGGCGAAGCGGCCTGGGGCGGGCGCTGCTGGCGGCCATCGAGGAAGGGGTGGCGATGCGCCCCATCCGCCTGTGCGTGCGGAAGAACAACCTGCCCGCCATCCGCCTGTATGAGCAGACCGGTTACCAGCATGTGGGGCTCTGGCCAATGTATTATACGGATGGCGAAGACGCCCTGGTGATGGAAAAAGTGCGCTGACCGTCTTGCGGAGTACGAACCGGGCAACCTTTCTAGCTGAGGAGGAATGAAATGAAAAAATTGCGGCTGGTGGATAAAATCGGCATTGGATTGGGCATCCTTTTCGTGGTGCTGGTTATTGTGGGTATCCTATCCAATCTCTAGAGCCTGATCCGCTTGCTTCCAGGGGGATGCTGCGCGATCGTCCTTACGGTGGTTCCCACTTCTGATATGATTAAGTTGAATCCCACCGGAGGTTAAAAATATGCAAATTCGCATCGGATTGGAAAATAACTTTGAAGGCCGCAGCCTGGCCTGGGCACTGGATTACCCTGGCTGTTTTGCCAACGGTATAGATGGCGCGGAAGCCCTGCTGCGGGTGCCGCAAGCCGTGCTGGCCTACGCCGATTGGCTGGCCGCCCATACCCCGCAAAGCTGGCTGGCCGACCTCGCAGATTTTGATGTACGCCTGGTGGAAACCTTCGAGGCACACACCCTTAACGAACAATTTGAACCCGCCAGCCAGGGCTACGAGGTCAACGCCTGGTTCCGCAGCGATTGGAAGCCGCTCACCCGTCTGGAGGTGGAGCAGGCTCAACAATTGCTGGCCTGGAGCCATGCGGATTTACTTGAATTCTGCCAGGGCTTATCCCCCGAGGCGCGGGATGAAAAACGGGAGGGGGAGCGCTGGAGCCGCATCGGCATCCTGGCGCATGTGGCGACGGCCAAGTGGTGGCTGCTGGACCGGCTGGAGCTGGCGGGAACACCGCGCGCCGGGCTGCCCAGGGATGTCTTTGAACGCTTTGCCTTCACCCATCAACGCCTGTTGAACATTCTGCCGGAACTGGCTGGCCTGGAGCAGGTGGTCGGCAAGGATGGGGAGTTCTGGAGCC
>CALESS010000252.1 GCA_937907495.1 uncultured Anaerolineaceae bacterium | reverse complement strand
GCCCTGTATAATATTGAAAAGCATGCCAATGCCCGGCGGGTCACAGTGGAATTGATTTGGAAAGCGGACCAGCTTCTGATCACGATCCATGATGATGGCAGTGGATTTGAGACCGAGGCCGTGGATCAGCAACTTCATTATGGAATTGCCATCATGCACGATCGGGCCGAGGATATCGAAGCGAAATTGATGGTGGAATCAACCATGGAAAAGGGTACGCTGATCTCGCTTACTATCCCGCTGCGTTCGCCGGCAGCAGCCGATGAAATTTCTGAGGAGAGCATGACGATCCCTCTTCCAATCCACGGAAGTGAAAGCCAAGATGATGAAATTACTGGTCGTTGATGATCATGTCCTGTTCCGTGAAGGCCTGGTGAGCCTGATCAACCGCCAGGAAGATTTAAGTGTGGTGGGGGAGGCTGGAACAGTGGCTGAAGCCATCCGCCTGGCGGGTGAATTTCAACCGGATATGGTCTTGATGGATTTTAACCTGCCGGATGGAACCGGTCTGGATGCCACCCGGGCGATCATCGAACTGCTGCCGGAGATCAAAATTGTATTTTTGACGATTTACGATGATGATGACCGCCTGATTGCAGCCATCCGCCTGGGCGCCAAGGGGTATTTGCTTAAAAATATCCCGGTGGCTAACCTGCTTTCCGCTTTGCGCGGCATGTTGCGCGGGGAGGCGGCCCTATCCCGCGTGATGACTTCGCGCATCCTGGAGGAATTTTCCCACACCGCTCACGGCTCGGCAGATCACGAGAGCAACAACCCGGTAGACTTGCTGACGGGCCGCGAGATGGAAGTGCTGCGGGAGATGGTGGGCAACGCCTCCAATCGGGAGGTTGCCGAGCGCCTGTTCATTTCCGAAAACACCGTGCGAAATCACGTCCATAACATCCTGGAAAAGTTGAATGTTTCCAGCCGCCGCGAGGCAATCACCCTCGCCCGCCGTTATGGAATTGAACCTTCTTCTCATTGAACCCATCCATTTAATCCATTTCGTGGGAGGTGTGAAGCTGGAAATCCTGGATTTGCGCAAATTGCTCAAGCCTTATTTCAGCGCCTCCCCGCAGCCGGCGCTGTTAAGCGTGCCGCGTTTCCGCTACCTGATGCTGGATGGCAGCGGAGATCCAAATGCCGATCCCCGTTATCAGGCTGCCGTGCAAGCCCTGTACTCCCTTGCTTACACGATAAAATTCAGCATCAAGAAAACCCGATCCGTGGATTACCCGGTGATGCCGTTGCAAGGCACCTGGTGGGCAGAAAAGATGGAAGATTTCCTGGCGGGGGAGCGCCAGCGCTGGCAGTGGACGATGATGATCCTCCAACCGGAGCTGGTAACCGAAGAAGAGTTGCAGCAAGCCCGCCTGGTTGTGGAGCGAAAGAAACCGGGTTTACCCCTTGGCGAGGTGCGTTTGGCGGAGTTTGAGGAGGGGCTGTGCGCGCAATTGATGCACATCGGCCCGTATGCCGCCGAAGCGCCCAATATCGCCCGCCTGCATGAGTTCATTGCCCGGAACAATTTGCAGCTGCGTGGAAAGCATCACGAAATCTACCTGAGTGACCCAAACCGCACCGCTCCGGAAAAGATGCGTACCATCCTGCGTCAACCCGTGGTCTGAACTGGCCAAAACCGGATTATAATCAGCCAACATGAGCCAGGCTCCCTTTACCCCGCCCCCCCAGGAAGAAACCCCGCCCAATTTTTGGGAGATGATTGCGCCGCATGTTACGGAATTGCGCAAACGGCTGTTGTGGGCGTTGGTGGGGGTGGTGGTGGGTGTCGCCATCAGCTTTAACCTGAGCAAATTTTTCCTGGAGCTGCTCACCCGGCCGATTGGCGGGCTGGATAAGTTGCTTTCCA
>CALESS010000251.1 GCA_937907495.1 uncultured Anaerolineaceae bacterium | reverse complement strand
AATGGCGTCTCTTTCTCTGCTCGGCTCATCTGTGACCTTCTTTCAGGTATCCTGGGCTCACCCGGAGGAAAGATCAACCTCACGGCCTGCTCATTATCTTGTATAATAATATCAAAGTTTTTTGCAATTGTGGAAGCAGAACCCCCGGATTTTTCACGCCGAAAGATAACCACCGGGGATTCACATTTCGAAAGGTGCGTTTTCTTTGCCATTGCCGATCAAAGCCGGGGAAGTCTTGCGCGGCCGTTACCGCATTCGCCGCATCATTGGCCAGGGTGGGATGGGTTCCATCTACCTGGCGGATGATTTGCGCCTGGAAGGCCGCCAATGCGCCCTCAAGGAGGTGGAACATGACCGCACCCTCACCCCTGAAATGCTGCGCGAAGCCCGTGAGCAATTCCTGCGCGAGGCAACCGTCCTCGCCCGCCTCGATCATCCCAACCTGCCCAAAGTATCAGATTTCTTCTCCGTCGTAAACCATGATTACCTGGTGATGGATTTCATCCCCGGCAAAGACCTGCGCACGATGATGCTGGAAGCCCGCCAAAACAGCACCTTCATCCCCGAGGCCGATGTACTTAATTGGGCGGGCCAGCTTGCGGATGCCCTCATTTACCTTCACACCCAGGATTCCCCCATCCTGCACCGGGATATCAAACCCAGCAACCTGAAAGTTACCCCCAGCGGCCTGCTCAAGCTGGTGGATTTTGGCCTGGTCAAACTGCTCGCTCCGGGGGAAGTCACCATTACCATCCTCCAGGGCCAGGGCACAGCGCTCTATACCCCCCTCGAACAATATGGCGGCGATGCCGGGCACACCGATGTGCGCTCCGATATTTACGCCTTTGGCGCCACCCTCTATCACCTGCTGACCAATACACCCCCCGCCGATGCCCGCGAGCGATTCCTCAACCCGCTGGCACTCCTGCCGCCCCGCCAGATCAACCCCGAAGTCAGCGCCCGCACCGAGCGGGCCATCCTGTGGGCCATGAACCTCCATCCGGATGAACGACCGGCAAATGTGGAAGCCTTCCGGAACGCCCTGATCGGTGACAATCCCCCCATGCCGCGCCCGCTCTCCCGCCCTTTGCGCTTCAAAGATGTGTGGAAATACCCCCAGGAGAAATCTCTACTCTGGTTGACCTTAAGCCTGTTGTTGATTACGTTCGTGGTGACTTTGGTTCGCTAAATCGGCCCCGGGCGGCTTTCTTCGCCCGCTGACCCAGCCAGTAATGCCAGTAGCCGCCCACTGCCCACCCCAGCAGCGCCCCGCAAAATCCAATAAAGCCCACCCCCAAAATACCCGATTGTTGCACAAACAAATCCGCACCTGGCAGGCCGGAGGCCAGGTAAAGGTAAGCCGCCAATCCCAGGCTGACCGCCAACAGCCCCCA
Source organism: uncultured Anaerolineaceae bacterium (assembly GCA_937907495.1). GTDB lineage: Bacteria > Chloroflexota > Anaerolineae > Anaerolineales > Anaerolineaceae > CALESS01. The sequence goes on along the minus strand of CALESS010000251.1, from coordinate 1,383 downwards.
GCGCGCACCCCAGCGGATGGAAAACCACCTTCTCCCACTTGCATAAGCAAACGCCGCCACCAGCCCGATAAACCCGAGGCTGACCAACCAACCGCCCATACCCGGTCCGGCGGGCGAATCCGGCTCTGCCTCCGGGGTTGGAGTGGGAGTGGGGGTCGGCGTAAGCGTGGGGGTCGGCGTGATCGTCGCCTCCAGGCTCGGAACAATCTGGGTGATCGCTGCTGCCTGACCGCTGGAAACATCGAGCTGCAATAATTGCGATTTTACCGCCGGTTCGCTCTCCACCCGGATTTCCAGCAACCCGGCGATCTGGATGCGGAAAGTCGCCCTGGCAATGCCATCCCGGGTGGTGCTTTCAATATACTGGGTGGTGCCGCCTTCCGCCCCGCCAGTGGTGAACACAAAGCGCACCAGGGTTCCATCCGGTACCAGGTTATGGTTGTGATCCACAATCGCACCTGTCCGCAGCGGCAAAAAATCTCCCACTTTGAAAAGCGGAACGGGGGTCGGTTCCGGTGTCAGCGTCAACAGCGGATTGGCCGTTGGGGTGGGCAGAAGCCCCGGAGGCAGATCCAATTGCAAGGCAATCACCTGCTCCGGGTCAGGTGATACCGCCCTGGGCAAATCATACCCGCTGCCCGGCACAGAGACGGGCAATGCGCCCAGCGGGACAATTTCCTGGAACAGCAGGCGGGCTGCCACTTCTACAAAAGGCGGCGACTTGCTGTAGATGGCATAATACGCCGTCAGTTTGGAAATATCCGTTGCATCCAGATAATACGGGGCGTTGAAGGCGAAGACCACCACCCGCTTGTTCCGGTATAATTCCGGTTTTTCTGCCAGAAAACGCTTGAATGCCAGCGATTCTGGCCGATTAGGGCTGGCATTCAACAGGCTGACCACAATCCAATCCGCAGCCTGTAAATCCATTTCCAGTTGGGGGTTGGTTTCAGCATTCTGGTTCAACAGGCGGGTTAATTCTCCAAAGGAATAAGAGGATACCCGATTCGGCTGCACCTGCCCGCCAGCCCGCGGACCGTACAAGCGCAAAGCAGCCGCTTGCAGTGCATCCAACGGCATGGCAGATTGCACCTGGCATTGCGAACAAGCCTGGCTTTCGCGGAAATCGGTCAGGAACAGGATCCGCTCCGTGGAAACAGGCGCTTTGGGCAGGATGGCCGAAAATTCACTGGCGGGCGGGCTGATGAGCGTCGCACTGTTCTGCGCCACATCAAAGGTCACCAGGGTGGATAGGCCAATCTCCGCCACCCGCCCGGCAGCCGGCAGGATCGCCTCCAGCGAAAACTTGGGGTAAAGTCGGAATTTCGTGGTCAGGATACGCAATACCGAGGCATCCACCTGCTGGGCAAAGGCGTCATCCTC
>CALESS010000250.1 GCA_937907495.1 uncultured Anaerolineaceae bacterium | reverse complement strand
AAATACAGGTAACATAAGCTGAAAAGAGAGGTCATCAATGACCTCTCTTTTTTTCTTTTAAACGAATGTCTGGAAGTTCATTCACCCGGAGGGCAGACCCCAAATTCATATTTCTCCGCTTACCGGATGCAACAGAGAAGCGAGGGTATGGCGGGGATGAGGAAAAAGCGTTTTGCAGTTATAATGAACGGCATGAATGATAAACAAATTGCCTATGCCCCGTTTCATGCCATCAACCAGTTCATGTTGGATGAATATCGCCTGCAAGTGATTCGCAGTGTATTGAGCCGTTTTGACGCCTTATCCTCCGGGCGCCGTAAGGCGATCCAGGGATTGATCAAGACACGCGTCAGTATCCCAGGTTTTCGGGACGCCTCACAGGCTCCGCTGGCGGTAAAATTACGCGGGGTGGAAAAGGCCTTTGAAAAATATCCAGAGATGGCTGCCCAAATACTGATGGCATGGTCGGAATTGCTGCCGGATTTGCGGGATCAAGTATATAGCCTGCTGACCAGCCGGAGTTGGGATGTTCTGCCAGTGGATGCTGACCGAACTCGCTTGCCGGGTTTCCTGCCCGAATGGCCGGAGGGCGAAGATTATGATGTGTTGGATGCGGCCTTCGCGGAGCAATTCCCCGAAGCTAACGCTGAGCCGTATGATTTTCGCTTGATGGTGGTCTGGCTGGGCGGCCGGCTGCCTTACAATACCAATTAATCAACAAATTCAAGGGGCTCGTTGGCTTCCTCCGCGGTCTGACCGGTGGAGGCAACTTCGATTTCCCCAAACAGGGAAGATTGGCGGGCTTCGACGATGTTGCGTTTGATGAGTTCCAACATCGCCAGGAAGGTCACCACCACTTCCAGGCGGTTGGGAGCGTGGAGCAGCAGGCGGAAATTGAGCAGGGGAGTTGTATGCAGCGCGGCCAGGATGCTTGAGATACGATCTCGAATGGTGATGCGGGGCTGAGAGACCGCCTGGTTGAGACCGGGGATATTAACGCGGTTGAAAAGAATTTGCCGGGCAGCCTGAACCAAATCCGACATACCAATGCCGGATAAATCCAGCCGGGCATCCACCTGTAAGGGGGGAGGAGCGGTGCGGAGGTGCGTGCACAACCCCTGTTCTTCGCGGTGTTGCAAGTTGGCAGCCAATTGCTTGAAGCGCCGGTACTGGATCAACATGCGGGCCAGAGCTTCACCGGGGTCTTCCTCCACGGTCAGGTTTTCAGAAACGGGGGGGCGGGGCAGCAAGGCGGCAGATTTGATCTGCACCAGGCGGGAGGCAATCACCAAAAAAGCGGAAACTTCTGCCGGGTTTTGCACCGCCAGAAGGCGAAGGTGGTCCAGGTACTGATTGGTCACCTGCGCCAAGGCCAGGCGGGTGATATCAAGTTCAGCCCGTTCGATCAGTTGCAGAAGCAGATCCAGCGGCCCTTCGTAGACGGGCGTGCTGACCTGGTAGCCTTCGGTTTGATGACCCGCGACATGGAAGCTCACGGGCGTTATTATAGCAGATCGGCATTATAATTTGGGTATGTCAAACAATCAACTTACACATCTGGATGACCAGGGGCAGGCCCACATGGTGGATGTGGGGGCCAAGGAAGAGACCGTGCGGGTGGCAATTGCCCGCGGCGAAGTCCACTTACAACCGGAAACGAGGGCGTTGATCCGCCAGGGTTTAATGAAAAAGGGAGATGTGCTGGGGGTGGCGCGCATTGCCGGCATTCAGGCGGCCAAACGAACAGCGGAACTGATCCCATTATGCCACCCGATTCCAATTCACCAGGTGGAAATTCAACTGGATTTGGACGAGGAGCTGGGCGGAGTCCAAATTCAAGCCCGGGTGAAGACCAGCGGCAAGACGGGCGTAGAAATGGAAGCTCTCACAGCGGTGGCGATTGCTGCCCTGACGGTGTACGACATGGTGAAAGCTGTTGAACGGGGTGCGAGGATCGAGAACATCCGCCTGGTGGAGAAACACGGCGGTCGCAGCGGCGATGTGGTGCTTGAGAAATGAGAAAGCAAACCATCCTGCTTTTTGCAACCTTGAAAGACCGGGCCGGAACCGAGCGGCTGGAGGTCATGTTGGGGGAGAGTGCCAGCGTGCAGGATCTGAAAGCCGCGGTAGTACAGGCGAACCCGGCACTGGCAGGTGCGATGGAAAATGCGCTGGTGGCGGTGAACCGGGCATTCGCTTTTGATGAGGAGCTGATCCCGGAAGGCGCTGAGATTGCCATTTTTCCGCCGGTTTCCGGTGGGAGCGACCATCCGACGATTGTGAAGATCAGCGGAGAACCCTTAGACCTGGATGCGGTGGTTGCGGAGATTACCCTGGAGACGACCGGTGCGGTCTGTATTTTCACAGGTGTGGTGCGCGGCAGCACGCTGCGGGGCGAGGCTCATCTGACCAGTGAGTTATTTTATGAAGCTTATGCCCCGATGGCGGAAAGCAAAATGCTGCAAGTGGCGGAAGAAATCCGCAGCCAGTGGGAGTCGGTGGAAGGGATCTTGATCATCCAGCGGGTTGGTCGCTTAAAACCGGGAACCCCGACTGTGCTGATCGCCTGTTCAGCGGCTCACCGGGATACGGGGGTATTTGAGGCGGCGCGCTACGGGATTGACCGGCTGAAAGAGATTGTGCCCGTGTGGAAGAAGGAAATTGGGCCGGCAACAGAAAGCTGGGTGGAAGGTGATTATCACCCGCAGAAAGGGGATTGACGATGGCGGTGGTGCGTTGTGTGGATTGTCAGGAGCCATATCCAGAGGCGGGCTTGCCCTATCGCTGCCCGGCTTGTGGAGGAATCTTTGATTTTGACGCTCCGCCGGTGCTGGATGTGCAACGATTGGAGCCAAATTTGCCCGGTTACTGGCGCTACCGGCATGCGTTCAGCCTGTTTGATGGTGCACCGGTGGTCAGCCTGGGCGAGGGAAATACCCCTTTACTCTGGCTGGAGGAGGGTACACAGCAGGCGGGGTTGAAGATGGAGCATCTCAACCCGACTGGCTCTTACAAGGACCGTGGGAGTGCGGTGCTGATCAGCCAACTGGCAGGCCGGGGCGCCCGGGAGGCGGTAGAGGATTCCTCCGGCAATGCTGGTGCCTCTTTTGCAGCGTACGCAGCCCGCGCCGGCTTGAGGGGCCGGGTGTACGTGCCGGAATCGGCTTCTGGCCCCAAGCGGGTACAAATTGAAAGTGTGGGGGCGAAACTCATCGCAGTGCCCGGGCCGCGTTCCGAGGCAGCCAGGGCGGTGCTGCAGGAAGTCAATGCCGGTGTACCTTATGCCAGCCATGCCTTTCTGCCATTTGGGTTGGCGGGCATTGCCACCATCGCCTATGAAATCTGGGAGCAATTGGGCTGTGCCCCGGGAAGCATTATTTCCCCGGTGGGGCATGGCGGATTGTTGCTGGGTATTGTGCGGGGCTTTGCGGCGTTGCAACAAGCCGGATTGATCGAGCAATTGCCCTTCTACCTGGCGGTACAGGCGGAAAATTGTGCTCCGTTGCTGGCATTGGAACAAGGTGGGCGAAAAGCGCTGGAGAGCTTCTCTGACCGGCCGACCATCGCGGAAGGTGTGCGGGTCACCCAGCCGGTGCGGGCGGGTGCATTGCTTGCCGAGATGCCTGTGGCTGGGCGGAAGATTGTTGGAATCAACGAAGAAGTATTAATGGACGCTTTTCACGATCTACCCAAGCGCGGCATCCATGTTGAGCCCACTTCAGCCCTTGCCTGGGCGGCATTTAAGAGATATCGCCAGATATTGCCAGAACCAATCATTTTGATTTTGACGGGTTCTGGGTTAAAATCAACCATTACATGAAGGTCCTCTCTGGTTGGAATGGAGAGGAAAATCAATCGTTTGGAAACAAATGGACCGCCAGCTTCCGGACCGTCCGGGTAGGTGGCTGACGTTCCCTGCGCTTCCGGGAGGAAAAAATGAATCTGCCAGATGAACCTGTGGTGAAAGAAACACCCCAGGAATTGGCAAAACGCCTGAACCTTGTTTTTACGGACTGGCTGTTATTAAGCCGCGCATTGACCCATCGTTCTTATCTCAATGAGCATAATGAAGCCCTGGAGGATAATGAGCGCTTGGAATTCCTGGGAGATGCAGTGCTGGACTTCGTGGTGGGGGCGTGGTTATACAACCGCTACCCGGAAATGCCGGAAGGCGATCTAACCCGCATGCGTTCGGCACTGGTGCACACGCAGCGGCTGGCCTGGTTTGCCCGGCAGATCGGCCTTGGAAATGCCATGCGGTTAGGGCGGGGAGAAGCCCAGGGCGGCGGCCGCGAGCGGGATACCATGTTATGCGACACGTTTGAGGCGCTGATCGGTGCCCTTTACCTCGATCAGGAACTCAAGGGTGTCAATGCCTTCTTGTTCCCATTGCTTTTGGAGGCGGAAGAGGATGTGCTGGTGAATCACCGGACCGAAGACCCGAAAAGTGTATTTCAGGAATGGGCCCAGGGACAGGGCTTGCCGGCGCCGCAATATGTCACCCGTAACACCAGCGGCCCGGATCATTCCAAGATGTTCGAGGTGGATGCGGTGATCAACGGTCAAATCTATGGCTCAGGCATGGGCTCCAGCAAGCAGGCGGCAACCAAATCGGCTGCGGCAGATGCGTTACTTAAAATTGGCTTGGGATAAGAGGGAGATGGTTTGGCTACCAGACTGAAATCTTTAGAGCTTCATGGATATAAAACATTTGCCAGCCGCACGCTATTTGAGTTTCCAGAAGCGATCACTGCGATTGTGGGGCCGAACGGATCGGGCAAATCCAACATTGCGGATGCAATTCGCTGGGTATTGGGAGAACAATCCTACTCTCTGCTGCGGGGACGGAAAACCGAGGATATGATCTTTGCAGGCTCAGAGCAGCGGCCGCGGGCGGGAATGGCTTCTGCGGCGATCATCTTCGACAACGGTGATGGCTGGCTTCCAATAGACTATTCGGAGGTCTCACTTGCCCGCCGGGCTTACCGGGACGGGAACAATGAATATCTGTTGAACGGCCAACGAGTACGCCTGAAGGAAACAACCGAACTTTTGGCGCAATCCGGGCTGGCAGAGCGAACCTATACCATCATCGGGCAAGGGTTGATAGACGCTGCACTTTCCTTGAAACCGGAAGAGCGCCGGAAGTTTTTCGAGGAGGCGGCAGGCATCGGGTTGTACCGCAGCCGCCGGGAGGATGCCCTGAACCGCCTGGATGCCACACGGCGAAACCTAGAGCGCGTACACGATATCCTGGCGGAATTGGAGCCGCGCCTGGCAACCCTGGAAAGGCAGGCCAAACGAGCGGCAGAATACGAACGAATCAAGGCGGATTTACAAATCCTGCTACGGGATTGGTATGGCTATTACTGGCACCAGAACAATGCCGAGCTGGCCCATGCCCAGGAGACTTTACGGGTTCAGGAGAACCGGTTGGTCCAGGCGCGAACGCGGATGGAGGAGGTTTCTGCCGAGGCGGAGACTCTGCGGGGGAAAATTCTGACCTTGCGAACGAATTTAAATGATTGGCACGGACAATCTGCCAGCCTGCACCAGCAATGGGAGCAAGTGAGCAGAAAATTGGCCGTGTTGGAAGAACGTCAACGGGCGGTCAGTAACAGCCAGGCCGGATTGACCGGGGACCTGAACCGTTTAACAGAGGAAGAAGCTGGACGCCGAACGCGCCTGCAAGAGCTGGAGTTGGAACAAGAACGCTTGCAGAAGGAGCTTTCGGAGGCGAACGAGCAGGTGGAATTGGCGCGAAATAACCTGCAAACCCGACAGCGTGAACGGGAACGGGTGGAAAACCTGCTGCGAGAAGCCCGGCGGCATCTGGTGCAGATTGAAACGCGCCAGGTACAGGCCAGAGCGCACCTGGCGGAAATGAAGCAACGACTGGAAACCTTGCGTACCACCGCCGCGAATTATCGCAATGGAATTAGCCGGGATGAGAAGATGGTGGCGGAAGCGGAAGTTCGCCTGGGGAAGGCGAAGGGTTTTCGAGCCCAGGCGGAAGAAGAAAGCGGGCAGTTGGAAGAGGAGTTGACCGTCCAGCGACGGCAACTGACGGCCCTGGAAAATGAACGGCGCAGCCTGCAGGATGGTCGTTCCCGTTTGGAAGGGGATTTGAGCCGCAGCAAAGCCCAACTGGATGTACTGGAGCAGGCGGAGCGCTCCCTCAGCGGTTTGGGCGAGGGCGCGAAAAGCCTGGTTACGGCTTCCCGCCAGGGAAAACTGAAGACCAAACTTCAGACTCTCTCCTCGCAGTTGGTGGTTGCCCAGGAGCATGAATTGGCGATCGCGGCTGCCCTGGCGGAGCTGGTGGACGGGCTGGTGATCGAGACGGATCAGATGGAAAGCGCGCTTACTCTATTGGAAGACCAGGGTCGGGCGTATCTCATTCCGTTAAAGGAAGGGAAAAAGCAGGGCGAGTTGCCGACCCAGGCCGATGAGGATGTGGTGGGATCAGCCGCCAGCCTGGTGAATGTGCCGGAGGGGTTGCGCACGACTGTGGATTTGCTGCTGGGAAAGGTACTGGTGGTCAAAAACCGTACCAGCGCCCGGCGGCTCTTGCCGGGTCTTCCGGACGGGTTTACGCTGGTGACCCTGCGGGGTGAGGTGTTCTGGTCGAACGGGGTTGTTTCTGCCGGGAAAGAGAATCGCACGGGAACGGTAGCCCGACCGCGCCAGCGGCAAGAATTGTTGGAGGCGCTGCAAACCAGCCGGGCAGCCATGGAAGAAAATCAACAACGCCTGGCGAAAATGGATGCTGCCTTACAGCAGAGCCGCGAGACCACACAACGGCTTGAAAAAGAATTGAAAAGCCTTTCCAGCCGGATGAACCAACTGGGACAGGAAGTACAACAAGCCAATTTATCGCTGGAGAAATCCCGCCACCAACTGGAATGGCAGCAAAACCAGGTTCTCGAAGTGGAAACGCAAATCCGCAAGGGTGAAGCAGACTTGCAGAGCACTGAAAAACAAGTGACATCCTCCACAATGGAGATCCAGGCGGCAAACGACCAGGTACGCGAGCAGGGGCGGGTACTTTCCACGCTGCCGTTGGATGAGCTGCAGACCCAGCTAACCCACTGGACGACCGCCGTGGCTGTTACCGGGCGGGCCTTGACGGAGACAACCACCCGGTTGAAGGACTTTTCCCAGGGGCTGGAAACAAACCTGGCGCAACAACGGAGCCTGCAGGAACGGATGGCGGCAAACGAGAACGCACTGAAGCAGGCGGAAACCGAGAAGAGCGATCTACTGGCTCAGCAAGCGAAACTGAATGCCCAGATTGAAGAATTGGCCCTGATGATTGAGCCGGCAGAATTTCAATTGAACGGATTGGAACAGGATTACTCGGGGGTTCAAATAAACCTGACCGCGGCTCAGCAAGCCCTGACAGTTGCCGAGCGATATGCTTCTCAATCGCAGATAGATTTGGCCCGCCAGCGGGATGGGTTGGAATCGCTGCGCCGGCGGATTGAGGATGATTTTGGCCTGGTCGCTTTTGAATACTCGGAGAAGGTGGAGGGACAAACCACGCTGCCATTGGATGGCATGGTGGAAGAACTGCCGAAAATTATCGAGCTGCCGGCAGAACTGGAAGATAACATCAACCGCCAGCGGGCCCATTTACGGCGCATGGGGCCAATCAGTCCCGAGGCTTTGAATGAATATCGCGAGGTGAAGGAACGGCGTGATTTCATGGTGAGCCAGGTGGAAGACCTGAAGAAGGCCGATGTAGACCTGCGCCAGGGCCAGCCGCAGGTGGGCCAGGCCGGCCCGCAGCAGCGTGGGGCCGGCCGC
>CALESS010000249.1 GCA_937907495.1 uncultured Anaerolineaceae bacterium | reverse complement strand
GAAGACAACTACCTGCAACAAAAGCTGTTCCGGGCGATTTTCCGCACCAATCACGTGGATCATTGCACCCGATTATGCCATGCCGCCAGCGTGGTGGCCCTGCAGATGGCGGTCGGCTCCTCAGCCATGAGCAACACCGCCAGCGAGGTTATCTACAACGATGTGTTCATTGTGACCGGCTCCAACGTGACGGAAAACCATCCCATCATCTCCCTGCAAATGAAGGAAGCCATCCAGAAGCACGGAGCCAAACTGATTGTGGTGGATCCGCGGCGAATTGAGTTGGTTAACTTCGCCACGCTCTGGCTGCCGGAAAAACCTGGCACAGATGTGGCAGTATATTCCGCCATGGCGCATGTTATTTTGAAAGAAAAGCTTTACAACCAGGAATTTATTGATGAGCGGACGGAAAATTTCGAGGAGTTCGCCGCCTCGATGGAAAAGTTCACCCCTGAATATGCGGAAGGTATTTCTGGAGTGGATCGGGAACTCATTATCCAGGCGGCCCGAATGTATGCCACAGCCAAAAATGCAGCCATTTACTGGGCACTGGGCATTCCGGAACATTCACACGGCACGCAAAATGCTTTATCGCTCATCAACCTGGCCTTGCTGACGGGTCACATTGGCCGGCAAGGCACCGGGTTGAACCCATTGCGCGGGCAGAATAACGTGCAGGGCGCTTCGGATTCCGGGGCCATGCCCTGGCATTATCCGGGCTATCAGCGGGTGGATGAGGAAGCCGCAGCCTTGAAATTTGAAGCGCTCTGGAATATTGAACCGGGTGGTTTGATCCGCAAACCCGGTTTGACCACCACCGAGATTCTAAGCTCGGTGCATGAAGGCGGGGTGCGGGCATTGTATATTATGGGGGAGAACCCGATGATGTCTGAGCCGAACTTGAACGTCACCCGCAAGCACATGGAAGATTTGGAATTTGTGGTGGCCCAGGATATGTTCATCAATGAATCTGGGGCCTATGCGGATGTGTTTCTTCCGGCTACCTCGTGGTCAGAAAAGGATGGCACCTTCACCAACACTGACCGCCGCGTTCAGCGGGTGCGGCAGGCGATCGCTCCCCGCGGCCAGGCCCGCCCGGACTGGGTGATCATCTGTGACCTGGCGAAACGGCTGGAAAAACGACTGGACCGTTCTTCCAGCGCTTATTGGGATTATCAGCACCCCTCCGAAGTATTGTCGGAGATGGGCCGGGCCGTGCCGGAATATGCCGGTGTGCGGTATGAACGGATTGAAAAAGTGGGCCTGCAAACCCCGGTGTTGGATGATCAGCATCCGGGAACCCCCTTTCTGTTCCGGGATCGCTTCCCGCGCGGGCGGGGGAAATTCCACCCATTGGAGTACTCTCCCTCGGCGGAACAGCCGGATGAGGAATATCCGCTGATTCTTACCACCGGGCGGGTGCTGGAGCACTGGCACGGCGGTACGTTGACCCGCCATTCCTGGCTGGATGACCTGTACCCCGAGGCATTGATGGAAATCAACCCGGCGGATGCAGAGCGTTTGGGTGTGAAAGAGGGGCAGGCAGTGCGGGTGACCTCGCGGCGGGGTTCGATTGTGCTGCGGGCAAAAGTGACCGAGAAAACGACCGTGGGCGTGGTATTTATCCCCTTCTTCTTTGCCCAGGCTGCAGCCAATGAACTGACGATTGATGTTCTCGATCCGCTGGCTAAGATTCCGGAGTATAAATCATGTGCGGTGCGAGTTTCCCCGGCGGAGGAGAGAGAATTGCGCTTACCCGAGGCACACCAGCCGCGGGGACGATACTAGACAGGGCTAAGTTACCCGGAAAATGTGAACGATGGTTGAAGAAAGCCAGAGCATCCTCTGCCTGCAGAAGAGTCAGCAGTTGGAGAATAATAAAGACCTGGTGCCCGCCCTGGAACAGGCCCGCTTAGCCCTGCAATACGCAGAGGCAGAAGGCCACCAGGAGACGATCATCAAAGCCCACGCCAGGCTGGGGCGGCTTCTGATGGTGTTGGGTCATGCCGGGGAGGCCTTGAACCACGCTGAGTTGGTGCTGGAGTTCAGCCAGGCGACTCCGGAGGCGGTGGATGCAATGGTGGTGAAGGCGACCTGCCTCTCACAAACGAACCAGCTTGATAAAGCCGAACCTTTTTTGCAGCGGGCGGTTGATACCAGCCGCTTCATTCAATACAAATCCGGCTTGAGCAGCGCATTGTATAACCTGTCCATTTCCATTTACATTGTGCGGGGGAAGTTCAGCCTGGCCCTGGCAGCCATGGAAGAAGCGCAGCAAATTGATAAAGAACTGGGCATCCCACATTGGGGAGTGCCCACGGTGCGGGGATATATTTATCAGAAAACCGGAGAGCGCATCCGCCTGCGGAAGGCATTGGATGAAATGGTGCAAGTCATCAAGCCGGGCACGTGGATTGCGGGGATTTATTACCATTTATGGAGCCAACTGGCGATGGAGGATGGGGACCTGATCCAGGCGGAGGAGTATTTGCACCTGGCGATGCGAATCGCCACCCAAACCGGGATTCCGCATTTGCAAGTGGGGACTCGAATCGCAAATAGCACCTTTTACCGCCTGAGGAATGAAGCTGCCACGGCTTTTAGCTGGGCGGAAAATGCAGTCTCTTTGGCCAGGCAGGCTGGAAATGATCATCTGCTGGGCCAGGCGCTGATCGAGATGGCGCAGGTTGAATGGCTGCGGGAAGATATGGGAGAAACCGAGAAAAATCTGGCAGAAGCAATTCAGCGGCTGGAAAAATTACGGGCAGACTTTGACCTGGCAGTGGCTGGGCTTTTATTGACTTGTTTGTATCGGGAACAAGATGACCCCCGCTTGGAGCAAATGTGGCTGCGCACGGCGCGGCAGATGATCCATGGGGGTTACACCTTCATCCTGGAGCGGGAAAGAAACCGGGCTTACCCACTGGTGGCTTATTTCCTCCACTCCAAAAATCCAGATGCCAAAACCGCATCGGATATGCTGGTGAAAGGCATTGAACGGTTGAACCCCCCGCCAATTAAGGTGAAGGGATTGGGACAGTTCAGCGTCTGGGTGGGTAACCGACCGATTCCGGACGGCGCTTGGAACCGGCGCAAGAGCGGGGAATTGTTCCGCTATCTGCTGCTGCACAAGGGCTATTCCGCCAGCCGTGAAGAGGTGATGGATGAATTATGGGAAGACAATGATCCGGAAACCGTGCAAGACTTGCTGCACCAGGCTACATCCACGATCCGCAGAATTTTAGAGCCCGATTTACCCGATAAATTTCCCTCGCGCTACCTGCGGGTGGAAGGGGATCGAATTTTCCTGCGGCTGCCTCCCGGTTCTTACCTGGATTTTGAATATTTTGAGAGCCAAATTCAGCCCACCATCCAGGGAGGTAAACCCCAGGCTCTGCAGCGCATCCTGGGTATTTACGTGGGGGAACTTTTTCCCATGGATCAATATTCAGATTGGAGTTTGAGGAAACGCACCCAGTTGAATGAGTACCACGCGCTGGGGCTGCTGGCTTTGTGCCAGATGTGGCTGAACGTGGGTGAATATATGCTGGTCATCCAGGGGGTTCGCCAGATATTGGCGGAAGATCCCTGGAATGAGGATGCTGCCTTCCTGGGGATGCAGGCCTTTGTGCGGATGGGCGATAAGCCGAAAGCGGTGAAACTCTACCAGGAATTGGAGAGCAATTTGAAACAGGATTTACAACTCAACCCGCGCCTGGAACTGCGCCAGTACCTGCAAGAGATCCGCGAAGAAAAAGCGATTTAACGCCCGCCCCCACAGCCTACCGCGAGTGGATTACTTGAACCCTGAGGAGAAAGTTCTTCAGGGTTCTTTTTTCCTTTTTTCACAGTGCTTATTGGAATTGTGCTGATGTGACGGATGGAGACCTGCAGAGATATTTCCGGGTGTCAGTTATTTGTCAGCCGCACCTGATATGATAAGCATGAGAAACCACTATGCGAACGAAATCATCCTACATCATCACCCTCATCGTAGATCCGCTGGCGGCCAACGAAGTTGCAGGAAAGTTGGAAGTTGTCAAAAACGGGCAGAGTTATCATTTCCGGAACTGGGAAGATTTGAAGGCCCAAATTTTGGAAACCTTAAAAAGTAATTCCAATGCGGTTCAAATTAGCGAGAGCAAAACATCTCATGATGAGGAATTGATAGACCTGTAAACGAAGAATGACATTTTCTGTCGGGGAGTACAGCGAGGGGAAGCCCCCGACTTCATAAAGCCCCGTTTTCGGCGGACCGTGATGAACGGAAAGAAGAAAGCGGGGCTTTTATAATTGACAGGAAGCGAAGTTTTTGTTAAAGTACACAGGAAGAAATCAACTGGTTTTTGAGGGACGATGCAAAAACTCTTGCGCGGTGCAGTCATCTGGTTCATCCTGGGAACGATTTTTCTCTGCCTGGGCTTGTGCCTGGCGGTGGGTGTTCCGGGGGGCAGCTCGCAGCCGGTAGATCAACCTGTTTGGGGGAATGGAGGCTCTGATTCGGGCGGCAGCACCGATAGTGGCGGTTGGGGCTGGGGAAGCGACCAAAATGGCGGCAGCGATACCGGAAGTGATTCGGGTTCATGGGATTGGGGGAATGATTCCAGCGGTGATTCGGGTTCGTGGGATTGGAGCAGTGATTCAGGTAGTGACTCGGGCTCCTGGGATTGGGGCAGCGATTCAGGCAGTGATTCCGGTTCCTGGGATTGGGGAGGCTCCGACTCAGGCGGTTGGGATTCTGGCGGTTTTGACAGCGGGGGATCCGATAGTGGGTCCTGGTAAGGAGGAAGAATGTCTGGTTGCCTGATCGCACTGGCGCTGCTCTTTTATTTCATCGGCTTCATCGTCTGGGTCAGCCAGCGCAACCAAGGGAAACCTGCCAGCGGCGGGGGAGGCCCTCTGCATAGTTTGTTGCAGGGGCTGGGGCAAGGCGCTCCCGCAACCCAGCAAAATGGGGGTACCTTGCAATCTTCTTCTCCTTCGGAGGCAAGCATGAATCAAACAGTCACGAAGTTGAACGCCATTCGAACGGGCAGCCGAATCAAAGTTCGCCACCCCGTGCAAGGAGAGCTTACTGCTTACGTTTTGGGAAAGGTGACTTTCACCGAATTGTGGCAGAGGGGTCAGGGAGCCCAAGTCCCCTGGGTGCCGACCGGAAATACATTTACCGGTTTATGGCTGGAAGGTAACCTGCTGGCCCTGGAGTGGCAGAACCGCCTGTATCTGCTCGATGAGCGGATCGCACTCTCGGATGGCGAGATACAGCGGGATTTTGCGCCCCATGCACGGAAATTTGCCCAGTCCAATCAGACGGCGGAAGTGTTATTTGCCTACCCGCCCGCCATGTGGCGGATGGTGGATATCGGTAAGTTTTCCATCAGCAAAGTGGAAGGGGAAGGGGTGAACGCCCGACAAGGGGCAGTGGGCCGGTTCATTCACGCCAGCGGAGAGGGCAAAAGGGCCCTGGTATTGGAAGATTATGAAGGCGGCGGCCAGGATACGGTCTGGATTGGCTACATCCTGGATGAAAACGATATAGAAGGATAAGTGGAGGAGATCATGAAGAATAGTTGGCGTTCCTGGCTGTTGCCGGTAGTGGTAATCATCCTGGCGGTTGCCATTGGGCAGGGGATTTCCTTCCTGCTGGCTCCGGACTCGTGGGCGGCGTTTCTCAGCCGGGTTCCGGTGATCATCAGCATGGTGGCTTTCTGGGGTCCCATCATTGCGGCGATTGCGGGTCTGCTGGTGTGGCTGATGATGCGGTTGATGGGGTTTCATTCGCTTGAAGAAATCCGCAAAGAATCGGTGGAGCAGAATAATCCTACCCCCGCCATTGTGTTCATTGGAACGTTGATTGCCAGTATTTTATTCTTGATGCTGGTGATTCGTCCCTGACGAGGGATGGTCTCGAGCGCCAAAAACCTGTGATAGCGGATAATCGGATCACGGGCCCCATTCCCTAACCGTAGAAATGAATGTTAAACCCAGAACGCCCGAAACGGGCGTTCTGATGGTTGTTGGCTGCCGGGATGGGTGGATTACTTGTACTTGGCGAGGATTTTGACGAATTTCATGAATTCGTCCCATTCTTGTTCATAGAAGTTAATGGTGATGTTATTGATCTGGAGAAAGTAGGTGATCATGTCGCCTGCTTCCTCTGCTTTCCAGGCGAGATATTCGTCCGTTTCTGCCAGCGTGGTGGTAACGACTTCAGGTTCCATGGGCAAGCTCCTTAAAAAATGAGGATGAAAAAAGAGGCCCCGCCATGCCGTGTGCTGCGAAGTTTTGAACCTGCAAGCGCAGGTTGGGGCCTTGCACGGGAGCGCCGCCTTGACCGAAGTCTATCGCGTTGCTCGCCAATATTTGGGCCCCCTCAAAAGAGTGTTGGCTCAAAACCGGGAGTGCAACATCACGAACACAGCAGGGTTACTTTTTTATACCACAAATTGGAATGACTGAAAAGGTGATTGTAAAATCATCAAGGGGTGAAGGTAACAGGATAA
>CALESS010000248.1 GCA_937907495.1 uncultured Anaerolineaceae bacterium | reverse complement strand
TTTCGCATATAATAATCCAGTGTTTTTTCACCAACCCGCGAGCAACGCTTCCCACCTGGTAAGATTGAGCTGCGCAGGGAACAAGGAGTAACGTGGCTCGCATTTCCCATAAATTAAAAAATTCGTTTGAAGGCGCCCTGGCCGGGGGCGGTGATCCGGCAACTTCACCCCTCTATGTTTTTGGGCCGTTCTTAAGCCTCATCCTGGTTTCAGGAGCGGCGCGGATTGTGTTTGGCGGGGCGATCTGGCTGGCCGTGCTGACTATTGCCGTGGTTTCTGCCATGTACCGGCTGGTGATGAAATGGGTCACCGATGGCTCGGGCGGCAGCGGGCTGAGCGAAGAGGAGTTCGGCGGCTGGGCGGCCAAAGTGAACGCCGCCATTACCTTCATTGAATATACCCTCACTTTCCTGGTCAGTATGGCCGCCATGGTCACATTTATTGCCGACCGCCTGCCCGTGCTGAATCTGTCCATCCTGGGCATCCAGTATCGCACCTTTATTGCCGTTGCCCTCAGCCTGTTGACTGGCTGGCTGGTGAACCGCGGCCCCAAGACGGCCACCCGCACGTTTGGCCCGGCGACCGCCGGGGTGCTGATTTTGCTGTGGCTGATGATCGTGACCACGCTCATCCGCACGGGTTTTCACCTGCCGGAGTTCTCGTTCCAGGCGTTTTTACCGCCCAACCTGCATTTCACCATCGGCGGCTATGTGCGCATTCTGGCGGTGATGACCGGCATCGAGGTCTTTGCCAACCTGGTGGCAGCTTATGAGGGTACTCCGCAGCAAAAAAGCCGTAAATCCTTCCAGAGCCTGGTGATTATCATGAGCACCACTGCGGCTACCATGTTGATCGTTGGGCCGGCCATCTTCAATCTTTCTGACCCTGCCAACACGCATGTATCCGTCTTCACCCAAACCATGGATCAACTGCTGCCAGCGCCCCTGCCTTACCTTGGCTCACTGGTGGGGATCGTGGTGCTGATGTCGGCTTCGGCGGCCAGCGCCCAGGGTTTGCAAAACCTGGCGCTCGGGCTGAAGGAACGGCATTACATTCCGGCGAATTTTGGCGCTCTCAACCGTTACGAAGTGGCGGATAAACCCGTCTGGTTGCAGGTCGGCATTGTCAGCCTGTGTTTTTTGCTGCTGGGCACGCACGAAGCCACCTACCTGGCGCTGTACGCGGCGGGGGTGTTCATCCTCTTGAGCATGACCGGCTGGGCTGTCACCAAGCGGCTGTTACGCGAAAACTCCCGGGCTTTTTCCTTCCAAAAGGGTGCCATGATTGTAGGGACCATCATTGCTGCCCTGCTGACCACCAGCGCCACCCTGGTCATTTTTGAAGAGCGCTTTTTGGAAGGCGCCTGGTTATACTTGATCATGATCCCGATCCTGTACCTGGCATTTACCTACTTCCGGCGGCGGATCGGTGCTCCTTCACCCGAGATGGATTACCTGGGCCAGATCGACTCCAACCTGCTGGCGGGGTTCGGCTTTGGGCAGGCACTGGTTTCCGGAGAAGAGGCGGGCAATGGCACAACCCTGCCGCAGAAAATCCGCTGGATGCCTGAACCGGAGCGTGCCAACCCCAGCCTGAACGGGGGCATCAAGCTGCGGCACCTCCTCACCCTGCTGGATGGCTCGGATTATGCCGACCAGGCCCTGCCGCTGACCCAGTTTTTCTGCGAAACTCTACGCAGCCAGTTGACCCTGCTATCGTCCTCGCGGGAGTTCCAGAACGACCTGCAGAAAAAAGGAGAGCTGGAAAATCACTTGTGCGGGGTTGCGGAGAAGATCCATGCCGCCGGAATCCAGGTGAATTGCAACGTCCGCACCGAGCGCCCGGCAGAAGCCACCCAACAGGTGGTGACGGAACAGGGCGTGGACATGGTCATCGTCACCACCCGCGGCCGCTCTGGCGAAAAGAACTGGCTGGCGGAGGGTCTTTCCAGCAAGCTGGTTCACCTGCTGGATATCCCCGTGCTGCTGGTGCAAGTTTTTGAAAGCGGCCCCCCGCAGGCGCCGCATATCGGGCGCATCCTGGTCGCGCTGGATGGTTCGGTGTTTGCGGAGCAGTTGCTGCCGTACGCCCGCCTGTTGGGGGAAAAGTTCGACTGTGAGTTGATGCTGGTGAGCGTGCCGGCGGTGCCGGAAAGCGAAAAATACCGCGCCCCGGTCAGCGTCATCAAGGCCATCCGCAAGCAGGCGGAAACCAGCATGCAGAATTATCTTAACCGGATTGCGGAGCAGTTACGCCAGAAGGGGCTTACGGTCACCACCGTGGTCACGGGCTCCTACCCGGCGCGCACCATTGTAGATGTGGGCAAGCGGGAAGGGGTGGATCTGATCATGATCACCTCCCAGGGCCGGGGCGGGCTGGATCTGCTGTTCATGGGCAGTGTCGCCCAACAGGTGGTCCAGTTGACGGACAGCCCCGTATTCATCCTGCCGATTAACCGCGAGATTTCTGAATAGGTATTTTCTCCCTGCGCCCTGCTGGTGAAAATAGTTCTTTTTCCGCCGAAGGCGCAGAGAATCGCACCTCAAAAACGGCTAAAGCCTTTCAGCCATAGAAAACCGATAGAAAAAAGCAAGCTCCAGCTCGTTTTTATGAAAATTTCACGCGCTTGCTCTCTCCGGCGCGACCCCCCGCTGCAAAATCCGTATACCTGTATAGAACACCGGGGTTCCGCCTGGAACCCCGGTGAGGACCGATTGATGAATTGGAGGTTGGAATGGATAATCGTCCCGGATGCCTGCCCGGCCTGGGAAAGCTCTTTTTGCTGGGCTGGCTGTTTGAATGGCTGCAAAAGACCTTTGGCTACAAGAGCGGCTCCTGCCTGGGCTGCGGCTGCGGCGTGGTGCTGTTGGTCATCTTTGTGATGATCGCCCTCTCGATCATCTTTAACACCAACTGGTTCAGCTTCTTCTAATAGCGCCAGGGGCCAACCATATCCCAGGCGGCTTCCAGGTGCTCCGCCAGGATTTTGCCCAGTTTGCGCTTCACCTGGCGATAGACATAGGCCATCAGGTTCAGGCCGCCCAGTTCATCCAGCCGGGTGCCAATCTGGCGGGTGCGGATATGCCGGCAATCGCGATTGTAGGCCAGGCCCGGATGCTCGGATAAAAAGTCTTCCGTCTGGCCGATGCGAATCAACTCCGCCAGCAATTTTTCCACCTCCGCCCGCCGTCCGGCTGGGATGGGAGGGGCGATCAGATCCATCAAAAAATTCATCTTGCACTCCTTCTTCTATCCCTCCCCACCCCCACCGGGAAGGAGAAGCTCCAAGTCAAATGGTGTCATCCGGTTCAAATTCCCTGCCCGGCGGCGGGGAATTTTTCGCCCGCACGCCGCAGATGCCGCACCCGTCAAAATGGGCCGGCACTTCTATTCTACAATCTTTTATGGTTTTATGGTAAAACCAATTCATGCACTGGGTTTACCTTTCCCCTCATTTTGACGATGCGATTTATTCGTGCGGGGCCG
>CALESS010000247.1 GCA_937907495.1 uncultured Anaerolineaceae bacterium | reverse complement strand
CCTACCCGGCCTGGTAGACCCCCCACTCGACGATTAACGCCCGGGCCAGGTGTTACCCAACGCCTGGCCTTTTTTTCATCTGAAATGGCATTGACTGCCCTTTCCAGCATTGGGAGTGATGGAAACCTGGGTGGAAAGGCGATCGCCCGCATTCCATCGGGAAGCGGCTGGAGATATCCCCTCCCGCAAAGAAATCCACCTGTCCGGCTGCCTCTTGCATCTGCTGCTTTCTCTCTACCGGCTCCGCGAGGCCAGGAAAATCCCCGCCAGAATCAAAACCCCGCCCGCCAATTCCAAACCCGTGGGCTGCTCTGCCAGGAAGAGATACGCCAAAATCACCGAGCCAATCGGCTCTCCCAATAACGAAACGGATACGAACGAAGCGGGCAAATATCGCAAGGCCCAATTTAACGAGGAATGCCCGATCAATTGCGGCACAACCGCCAGCGCCGCCAGCCACAAATAAGTCTGCGGCGGGTATCCGGTCAGCGGCAGCCGGGATAATCCCGTCAGGCCGAGCAGCACCACCGCCGCCACCCCATAGACCACAAACACATACGAAACCAGCGAAAGCCCCGGGCGAAGTCGCCGCCCAATCATCATGTAACCTGCCGCCATCCACGCTCCAATAAGAGCCAGCAAGTTGCCAAAGGCCGCTCGCCCACTCCAAAAGCCTTGAAACCCGCTGCACGTCAATCCCTGGGAACCCAAATGGCAAGCCTGGCTCATGCCCACGATCACTCCACCCAACAGCGCTACCCCAAGCCCGAGCATCGCTGCCCGCCCCACCTGTTCCTTCAGGAAGATCGGCGAGAACAACGCCACCCACAACGGGGTGGTGGTCACCAGCACAACCGAGCTGGCAATGGAGGTGTATTCCAGGGAAGTAATCCAGGAAGCGAAGTGCATCGCCAGGATCGTCCCCGCCCCCAACCCCAACAGCCACTGTTTGCCGGTAAAAGCAAGAATCTCCCGCCGTTTGCCATACGCAAAGGGCAGCAGCAACAGGGTGGCCAAACCCAGGCGATATGCTGCCACTACCAAGGAGGGCACGGTTTCCTGGGCCTGCCGGATGAAGATGGAGGCCGTGGAAACCGCCAGGATTCCCAGCAATACCACCGCCAGCGGCCGCGCTTGTAGATCAGTGTGGGAACTTTGAATAGACTGCATAAGACCCTAATTTGACAAATATCATCTAATTTATTACAATAATTTCATAAATATTCACAGGTGCCACCCACCCGTTGCACCTGATACTACAACATGATAAAGGAGAAACCCCATGTCGTTTCAATTACCCGCACTACCCTACGCCTACGATGCCCTGGAATCTGCTATTGACGCTCAAACCATGGAAATCCATTATACCAAGCATCACGCTGCCTACCTGAAAAACCTCAATGCAGCTCTGGAAAAACATCCTGAGTTTTTCAACCATCCCATCGAAAAAATCATGTCGGATCTCACCCAGGTGCCCGAAGATATCCGCACCGCCGTCCGCAACAATGGCGGTGGATATTACAATCACATCCTCTTCTGGTCCTTCATGTCCCCCCACGCCCGGTCTGCTCCCACGGGCAAACTGGCCTCTGCCATCCAGACGACCTTCGGTTCCTTCGACAGCTTCAAAGCCGAACTCGAAAAAGCCGGAATGACCCGCTTTGGCAGCGGCTGGGCCTGGCTCAGCCTGACCTCCGACCGCTCTCTCGTCATCCATTCCACCCCCAACCAGGATACTCCGCTGGCGGAAGGTCTCTTCCCGCTGCTGGGTGTGGACGTTTGGGAACACGCTTATTATCTGCGTTATCAAAATCGGCGCAATGAATATCTCACAAATTGGTGGAAAGTGGTAAACTGGGAGGAGATAGAACAACGCTATTTACAAGGCTCATAATACCCATTACCTAAGGAGGAATCCATGACTCACGTTATTACCAGTCTCTGCTTGCGCGATGGCGGTTGCGCTACGGTTTGTCCTGTTGAATGCATCGTCCCGGGCAAACCCGTTGACCAATGGCCCTGGTATTACATTGACCCCGATACCTGCATTGATTGTGGTGCCTGTGTCCCCGAATGCCCGTGGGAAGCCATCTTCCCTGAGGATGAAGTCCCGGCTGCATACAAGGCAAAAGGTGGTGAATATCTTTCCCAGCCTGTGGGCACCCCTGGCTACACAACCATCTACGATGGCAAGAACCACGATGACGAGGATGTTCATCTGGAAGCCACCCGGGTGTTGGAAGCTGGCGAAGTCGTGGATCTGACCCCGGATACCGCCGTCAACGCAGATTTCTTCAAAAACGGCCCCGGATACAACGCCGCCTGAGTTCACCGGATTCCAATCCCGTTCAATTAATCACACCACAAGCATGGGGTGGGTCCACGACCCGCCCCATTTTTAACATTCGGAGGTAGGGAGATGACACACGCCATCCGTATCGAGCGCGACTCGCTTGGTGAAGTCCAGGTACCCACCACAGCCTTGTATGGCGCCCAGACTCAACGTGCAGTACTGAATTTTCCAGTTTCCGGCCTGCACCCCTGGCCGGCCTTCGTGTGGTCCATGGCTGCCATTAAGCGGGCAGCCGCCGAAGTAAACCGGGACCTGGGATTACTCGATCCAACCATTGCCCAGGCCATCATTACGGCTGCCACTGAAGTCATGGAGGGCCAATGGGCTGATCAATTCGTGGTGGATCCGTTCCAGGCGGGTGCCGGCACCAGTCACAACATGAATATGAACGAGGTTCTGGCCAACCGTGCCACGCTCATCCTCGGTGGGGCACTTGGCGAATACCACGTCAACCCGAACGACCATGTTAACATGTCCCAGTCCACCAACGACACCATCCCCACCGCCATCCGCCTGGGCGCCCTCTGGCGGTTGAGTGAGTTGGTGGCAGCCATCTTCCACCTGGCGGATGAACTGGATGCAAAAGCCTCTGAATTTGACTCCATCATCAAATCCGGTCGCACCCACCTGCAAGATGCGGTGCCCGTCCGCCTCGGGCAGGAATTTAGCGCCTACGCCCTGGCTGTCCGCCGGGACGGGAAGCGGGTCCTCCGGTCTGCCGAGGGCTTGCGGCGGCTGGGAATTGGGGGTACAGCCACCGGTACCGGCCTCAACGCCCACCCGGAATATCACCTGCGCATGGTCAAACGCCTGGGTGATTTTCTCCACATGCCGCTTTTCCCATCCGATAACCTCTTTGAATCCATGCAATCCCTGGCGGATGCTGCTGATTTCTCCGCCTCCCTGCGCACGCTGGCCATCACCCTCACCCGCATCGCCAATGATTTCCGCCTGCTTGCTTCCGGCCCCGCCACCGGCCTGGACGAATTACGGCTGCCCCCCGTGCAACCCGGCTCCAGTATTATGCCGGGTAAAGTCAACCCTGTCCTGGCCGAGATGCTCAACCAGGCCATGTTCCACGTCATCGGCTGCGACACCACCATCAGCCTGGCGGCGGCGGCAGGCCAGTTGGA
>CALESS010000246.1 GCA_937907495.1 uncultured Anaerolineaceae bacterium | reverse complement strand
AAGGTGGCTGGGTGGCCGCCGGTACAGACGAAGACCCGCAAAATCGCGATCATCAAATCGAGCAATTAAAGCAGGCCGGTGCCTGGGTGGATACCAGCAACGAAGTGGTCTGCCGTTATGTTGGGCGCATCCTGCGCGCCCTGGCAGAACGCAACGTCCCGGAGAGCGAGACCATCGGCAAACCCGTTGACCTGGGGATGTTAAAGGCGCCTCTGGCCGCCATCAACGTCGGCCTCGAATCCTTTGCCGCCAACCTCGCCGATCAATCTGCGCCCAACCTGCACGTGGATTGGAAGCCACCGGCGGGTGGCAACGAACGCCTGATGAACATCTTGCAGAAGATGAAACAAAAATAATCCTTACCCACTATTCAATAATCTGGAGAAATCAACATGGTTGATATGGAAAAAGCAAATGCAATGGTTGTTGAACGGTTTATGGAAGCCCGTCCCGTTGCCACCACCCTGGCCAAAGCACTCGAGGTGGTCCCGGGCATCCATCCGGATATGCTCCTTCACGCCGGTCCCCCGGTCACCTGGGAACGAATGGCCGGCCCGATGCGGGGCGCCATGATTGGCGCTTTGCTCTTTGAAGGCAAAGCCAAATCCGCCGATGAAGCTGAAAAGCTGCTCCGCAGCGGTAAGATCGAGTTCTCCCCCTGCCATGACCACATGTGCACCGGCCCCATGGCGGGCGTCATTTCACCCTCCCAGATGGTTTATATCATTGAAAACCAGACCCACGGCATTCGTTGTTTTTCCAACCTCAACGAAGGGCGCGGAAAAGTTCTGCGCATGGGCGCTTACAGCCAGGATGTGCTGGACCGCCTGACCTGGATGGAGACCGTGCTCGCACCCACCGTTAAAGCTGCCCTCGAGGCCAGCGGCGGAATTGACATCCGTGCCATCCTCGCCAAAGCCCTGCACATGGGTGATGACGGCCACAATCGCCTGGATGCCGCTTCCGTCCTCTGGACGACTCAACTGGCGCCCTACATTGCCAAAACCGCCAAAGATACGGCCACCGCTTTCGAAGTCATCAAATTCCTCGGCGAGAACGCCCTCAGCATCTTGAACCCCGTGATGGCAGGCTGCAAAACCATGACCGCCGCCGGCGAAAACGTGGAAGGCAGCACCATCGTCACCGTGATGACCCGCAACGGAACCGATTGGGGCATTCGCGTCAGCGGCCTGGGCGACCAGTGGTTTACCGCCCCCTCCCCCATCGTCAAAGCCCTTTACTTCCCCGGTTTCAGCGAGAAAGACGCCAACCCCGATATCGGTGACAGCGTCATCACGGAAACTGCTGGCATTGGCGGCTTTGCCATGGCCACCGCCCCCGCCCTCGTCACCTTCATCGGCGGCGTTCCGCGGGATGCCATCAACACCACCCTGGATATGTACGAAATCACCTATGCCGAACACAAGCAATTCACCATCCCCTTCCTCGATTTCCGCGGCACTCCCACCGGGGTGGATATCCGCAAGGTGGTGGAGAAGCAAATCACTCCCCGCGTGAATACCGGCGTTGCCCATAAAGACCCGGGGGTAGGCCAGGTTGGGGCGGGTGTGGTTTCCGCTCCCATGAAGGTCTTTGAAGATGCCTTGATTGCATTTGCCGATCGCTACGGCTACTAATCTGTTTTCACTCATAAACGGAGGATTGGATGAACCGAGAAGAATTCATTAAGATGATGAGCGATGCTCATCTGTATGATCTGACCCAGGATTGCAGCATCTTCACCCCACCGCATCCCCACGAGAAGTCGCTGGAAGTTCACTTCTTCAAGCGCGTCACCGGCGCTTATGGCGGTGGACAGGGCGCCAACGGGCAGATTCTGAATTGGAGCAATACGGTTGGCACGCACCTGGTCGGCGAACGCGCCTTCCATTCCGGCGGTCGCGCCATTGCAGATATCCCCCTGGAAGATCTTTGCGGCCCCGGCGTCATCGCCGATATCTCCGACCTGGTTTCGGATTATGGCATTTACACACCGGAAATGATCCTTCAAAAGGTCGAGGTTAAAAAAGGCGATATCCTGATCATCAATACCGGTTACCATAAATATTCCTGGGATCAACCGGATGTTGTCAACGCCATGGCCCAGGGCGGAGTTGAATCCAAGGAGTTCGGTTTCCTGGTTCGCCATCCCGGCCCTTCCATTGAGTTCTATCAATGGGCAATTGACATGAAATTGAAGGTGATCGGCGTGGATTGCGGCATGGCAGAACACCCCATGAACACCCCCATCCGCCGCTGGCACGAAGATCACTTCCGCCTGGCCGAAGAAAAGCTAAAGAGAGAAACCGGCAAAACCTGGGATGAAACTTTCCCCCAGGGCGAATACTACGAAATGACTCACCTAAAAATGCCAAAAGCACACCTGGTGCTGGCAGAAGCCATCGTGGGTGATATTGACCAGCTGAAAAACAAGCGCGCCTGGATCCAGATTATGCCCATTCCCTTTATGGAAGTGGAAACAGCCTGGAGCCGGGTCTCTGCCCTGACCGCTCCGGACGGCATGTCCGAAGATGACTTCTTCAAGGCGATGGCTAAATCCGAAATGATTGACATGACCGTCCCCTTCAGTGTGCAAACCCCCCAATGGCTGAATTACGTTCCCCTCAGTGTCACCTACACCAAACGCGTGGGCGGCCAGTACTTCGGCATGGGCCGGAATGGCTCGATCTGCAATGCCAGTATTCACATTGCCACCCACATGGATGGCGAAAAACACTTCTACCCCAATGGCCGCACCATCGGCCAGGTTCCGCTTTCCGAATGGGTTGGCCCTGGTGTCATAGCGGATATTTCCGAGTTGGTCAGCGATGCCAGCGTTTACACCCCACAGATGATCATGGATCAGGTGGAAGTCCGCAAGGGTGACATCCTCATCATCAAAACCGGCTGGAACAAGTATGGCTGGTTCAGCAAAGACTCCGATGAGTTCCGCTACATGGTAAAACATCCCGGTCCCTCACCCGATTTCTCCGCCTGGGCGATCGAGATGGAGATCAAGTGGATTGGCGTGGATGCAGTTTCCGCCGACCATCCAATGAATACCATTATGCGCATCTGGCATCCCAAGACCTTTGCAGAAGCCAACGCAAAATTAATCCGTGACTTTGGCAAGGATTGGGATCAACTCTACCCGCTCAAAGATTTCTACCAGGATATGCACCTCAACCTCTTCCCCAAGAAGATTGTGCATGCAGAGAACCTGGCAGGCGCCATTGCCACTGCAAAGAGCGGCCGCTACTACATCGGCTGCTACCTGCAGAAAGCCATGGAAGCTGAATCCATGTGGGGCCGCTTCGT
>CALESS010000245.1 GCA_937907495.1 uncultured Anaerolineaceae bacterium | reverse complement strand
AGGCCCCGTCCGGCTTGAGGGCTCTGGCATATTGCGATTTCGGGCATTTTCCAACCGTGTCAAAAATGGTGTCATAAAGCGCACCGCTGGCAGAAAAATCCTCCCTGGTGTAATCGACGACCTGATCCGCCCCCAGGGATTTCACCATTTCCAGGCTGGCCGTACTGCAAACCGCAGTCACAATTGCCCCAAAGGATTTGGCGATCTGTACCGCATAGGTACCCACGCTGCCCGAAGCACCATAGATGAGCACTTTTTGTCCGCGTTGAATCTTTCCCTTGCGAAGCAGGCGCCCCGATGGAAATTGCGGCGGCTTCCTCAAAGGTCATATTGGCCGGTTTGGGCAGCACCAACCCATCTTCGGGCAGGGTTTTATACTCGGCGTGAGCCCCAAAATGCAGCGCCATGGTCGAGGCAAACACCGGGTCGCCAACCTTGAAGCGGGTCACGTTTTTGCCAACCGCCTCCACCTCGCCGGCCAGTTCCATGCCGTAGATTGGATTTCTTGGTTTTGTCAAACCCAAGGCGATTCGCGCGGGAATCCAGGCCGCGGGCGGAACCGTGAAGCTGCGCATGCGGATATCGCCGGCGGTAACGGTAGTGGCATGCACTTTGACCAGGATCTCGTGATCTTTCGGCGCCGGTTTTTCAACCTCGCGGAGGTGAAGCACGTCCGAATTTCCGTATTTTGTTGCGACAATTGCTTTCATTTTGACCTGTTCCTTATGTCTGTTCTGCTTCGAGGGTAAGAATTTTCCCCAATATTCCAATAATCCGGTTAAGCCAGTTTGACCGGCCGGTTCGTTTCCACATTATCAAGGTCAGCCGTGATGGCGGCGGGTTTGAAGCCTTTGATGGCCAGGTAGACGCCCAGCGCGAACTCGAACAGCGCGATCGGGATAACAGCCAGGGTGGTCAGGGTCAGGGCCGGGCCGGTGATGCCGAACATGAGGATGACGGTGTTGGCAAGCAACACGGGCACGCCGATGAAGGCCAGCACGGGCAGCACGCGCGGCACCAGGCGTGATTTGTAGAGCAGGTAGCCCAGCAGCAGGTCGTTGACGGCCGGCATAAGGTTCTGCCCCAGGTGGAACCAGTCATACTGGGCGATCAGCATCCGGCCGATGGCCAGGCCTTCCGTCCCAACCCCTGATTTTCGCAGGGTCACCATGGTCATCAGGCAGACCACCCCGGTAAAGATGGTGCCGGCTTCCAGGATGCGCGAGCCGATGAAGCCCATGGACAGGATTTGGTTCTGCCGTTTGAGCGCCGGGTACAGCGCGACGGCGGTGCCGATGCAAGCCAGCGCCACGATGATCTCCAGGATGCCGCCAACGATGACGCCCGTATCGGGGCCGGAGCTAACGATGTAGTTTGGGGCGCGCACTGTGGTGTATAGAGCAAATTGCGGGATCGAGACGAAGGTCAGCAGATAGAGAATGCCGGCCGCCAACGCGATTTTTCTCGATGTCGTCATCCCGGTGGCAGCCAGCGGGTGGGCGTTCGCAAAATGGTGGCCATCGTTGAGGGTGGTCTTCGCAAGGGTGTTCATGATTTTCCGCCTTTTTTTCTCAATAGGGTTGGTGTTGACTTGAGCCAGGCGGCCGCATGGCCGCCTGGCTGGTGAACGAACCTAATCGGCTCCGGTCTGGCTGAATTGGAGGCTTCCCAGGTCAGCGCAAGGTTCCGGGGCTGGCGCCCGCCGTTCGGTGAGGAGCGCGTATCCCATCCATGCCAGGCCCAATCCCATCGGGATCATGATGATTTTTGCCTGGAGCTCGGTTGGGAGAAGTGCACCCACCGGGATCATCAAGGTCCCGAGTGCAAGCAAACCGGCTGCCCAGCGCGGCAGGATGCGGGCGCGGAAGGTTGCGATGGCAAACACCAGGGAGCCGATGATTAACATCGGTGTGGAGATATTCCACATCGTTGGCAAGACCCCGAGGTTCACCGCGCTGGGAATGCCGCTAAACATGCCCAGAAAGCCGGTGACGAACTGCGGGAACTCGCTTGCCAGGTGAGGCAGCAGCGCGGCCTCGATGTAGGAAAAGAAACCCACCAGTGTCATCCAGAGGCTGAACAAGAGGAAGCCAACCAAGCCCAGCCAGCCGGCCTTTTCTACCTGCCTGGCGTAGAGCCCTGTCAGACCTAACACGCCAAAAAAGCCCAGGGATGTTGCAAAGATGTGAACGATGATCCAGGCAGGGGTGGTGACATTGATGGGTTCGTTCGCCGGATGGAACGTGCCCAGGACGACGATGCCGAGCCCGGCCAACATGGCAGAGAACCCTGCCAGCCGCATCAGGGTTGCCGTGGTTATCCTCGGTTTGCTTTCCTTGGTCGCGATCTTTCCTTTGGTGTTCATTTGTTTTTCTCCTTTTTGAACCTCTAAAATAAGTGTCGGGAATTGATACCGGGCTAGGTTGCCTGGTTGCGTTCGATTGAAGACAATATACAAATGAATGTGGGGAGAT